>DHHZ01000124.1 GCA_002403515.1 Legionellales bacterium UBA4759
ATTGTCAACACTATTTTTTAAACTTTTTACGTTTTTTTGCTTTTATTTATTGGTGCTTGATAAGTATCCTCCATTCATTATTTTTTTTGATCTAAATGCACTGTATTGATCTAATTACCCCGTCATTTCAGGGTTTATGATCTTGGATTAACAAATGATTATATACACCGTGTTTCACAAACTCACATCCAAATCATTTTTAATCTATATATATATACAGATATTGATGATGAAGATTGTTATTTATTATTGAGCTTCTTATATGAATGATATTTCCAGGGGATTGTAGAATATGTGTTTTTTACTAAAGAGTTTTAAAAGGAATTAAATTTTGATGTATTCTTTGAATACCATGTCATAGATGTTTTTTTCATCAGCTGGATATCTATCTTCTTGAATACATTGAAATTGCTTTTTATCAATTTTAGGAAAGAAAGTATCCGCTTGTAAATTGGCGTCAACTTCTGTCAATAAGATACGGTTTGCAAGAGGTAAACATAATTCATAAATTTGTGCACCGCCAATGATCATTATTTCTTTTTGTTCTTTTACAAGTTCTTTTATGTCATGAATAACCGTGACACTAGGGATTTGTAATTTTTGTGTTGTTAAAACTATATTTTCTCTGTCTTTCAGTGGTTTACCTATCGAATCATAGGTTTTACGCCCCATGACGATAGTATGTCCCATGGTCATTTTTCTAAAAAATGCCATATCAGCTGGCAAATGCCATAACAACTGTCCTTGATATCCAATACCATAGTTATTATCTACCGCAGCAATTAATGTCATGCTCATTTTATTTGTCCTCGATGCAAAACCATATTTTTTGCCACGGCTATGGCGGTAAACAAACTGTCTGCTTTTGCATTCCCACTACCAGCAAGCTCTAAAGCTGTGCCATGATCTACAGAGGTTCTTATAATAGGTAACCCTAAACTGATGTTAGCTGCTTTTCCAAATGTAGCATACTTAAGAACTGCAAGGCCTTGATCATGATACATAGCAATATAAACATCATAGTCTTCTTTTATAAACATGGTATCGGCTGAAAATGGTCCTTTAATTTGAATTCCTTGTTTTTGCAATTGTAAAATCGCGGGCCTAATAATTTTGATTTCCTCATCGCCCAATGCTCCATCTTCTCCAGCATGTGGGTTTAAACCTGCTATTGCTATTCTGGGATTATTAATACCAAAATCATTTTTTAATCCATGGTGGATTGTTTCAACTATCGTTGTAATTTTCTTAAGGTTGATTGCATCTGCAACTTTTTTGATAGGTAAATGTGTTGTTACCAATGCTACCCTAAATCTCTCATCTGCTAACATCATGACGACTTGTGGTGATTTGCATATTTTTTGAAAGAATTCTGTATGCCCTAGAAAATCAGGACGCGCATGTTGTAATTGTGCTTTATGTACAGGAGCAGTCACTAAACCACTGAATTGGCCATCTAACACTTGTCGACATGCCCATTCCAACATCTCAATAACCGCTTGAGCATTTTCAGGGTTCAATTGACCAGGTATAACCTCTTGTGCGCAAGGAATATCATATACCATCAATTGGCCAGGCTTTGATGGTATATTCGGTTGATAATTCAGTATTTCCAATTCAATGTTTAATAGTTTCGCTCTTTTTCTTAGTTCTTCCTTATCACCAACAAATACCAAATTTTCAAGAGCCATTGCCGCTTCAATGCATATGTCTGGACCAATGCCTGCCGGTTCGCCTGTTGTGATAAGTAAAGGTTTCATCATGCAAGCTTTTTATCAATGATATTAATATAAGCTTGCGCACGAATATGCTGCTGCCAAACTTGAACAGCTTGTTCAAAACGTTTTTGTTGCAACATTGCACGTACTTTTTGACGCTGAAAAGCTTTTGAATCATCTTCTATTTTTCTTTCTACAACCTGCATGATATGCCAACCAAAAGGTGTTTTCACAGGTTCGCTGATTTGTCCCTCTGGCAATTTATCCATAACTTCTGAAAATTGCGGCACCAGTTCGTTGGATACAACCCAACCCATGTCACCACCTTTGACTGCAGTTACCGCATCAACAGAATACTGTTTGGCAAGCGTATCAAATTTTTTCCCTGCTTTAATCTGATGAGATAAATTTTGAATAAATCGCTCTGCCTCGACTTCTGTCATTTGTGGACCTGGTTTAATAAGGATATGTTTTACATGGGTTTTCACTATCTTGTGATGAAGAGCATCTTCATTGATTGCTAATAATTTAATGAGTTGCCAACCATTGGGGGTTCGAATAGGTCCTTTAATTTGATTGGGCTGCATATCCACAACTGCCTTAGCAAAAATATCGGGCAATTCTGCTAAATATCTTTCCCCAAGATCGCCACCATCTAAAGCATACTCATCACTGGATTCAGTCATCGCTAATTGACTAAAATCAGCGCCATCGTTCACAAGTTTTAATAAGTTTTGAGCTTTTTGTTTTGCAGCAGCAACTTCTTCAACACTTGGCTTTTCAGAGACTGGTACTACTATATTTTGCACATGGAATTTCTTTTGATTAACCTGATCATCAATGGCCTCTGATAAATAATCTTCGACCTGTTTATCCGAAACACGAATATCTCTTGCAACAGCTTGTTGCTGAGTTCGAGTTAACAACACTTCTTTTTTTAAGTTTTCTCTATAAGCTTCCCAATTTAAACCATGCTTAACGAGCTCTTCTTTGAGTTGATCAATTGTTAATTTATTTTGCAGTGCAATGTTTCGAATAATGTCATCTAATTCTTCATCTTCTAAAATAATATTATTATTTTTGGCGACTTGTAATTGAAGATGCACATCAATTAAATGCTGTAAAACTTTTTTGCGTAACACATCTTCTTGAGGAATTTGCTGATGGGTTGCTGTCAATTGCATTTTTGTTTCAGCCAAATGTTTTTCAAGCTCACTTTTGGTAATAACCATGTCATTGACTTCAGCAACAGCTGAGTCTAACGGTTGAGATAAGCCAATAGAGCTCATTAATATACAAGATACTAGAACCGTAAACTTATTCATTTTTTTCGAAACCTCTATTGAATTAATGTTTAAAAATATTATACAACCCTGGCAAATAAGTTTGAATAGTTGCTGCAGGATCACTATTCGCCGCGGAACCAAGTCCCTTGAGCAAGATTTGGAAATAAATATTATTATTATATTGTGGGTTCAAGGTTTGAGGGGCTAAACTTTGGAATACTCGCCCACCTAAAAATCGAAATGCCCAACAACAACTGTCATATTGAACCCCACCAAAAGTCAACATCGCATATTGATTGGAAATATTATAACTATATATGCCAAGGGTACTCCACTTTTCATTCAAAGGCCATGCATAGCCTGCTGAAATTTGATTAAGAGCTTGCTGATCAATTGGTGCTTTTAAACCGGAGATAATATTACCGTTGACCAAATAGCTATAACCTAGATGAATAATTCTATCGGGTGCTGGCTGGAAATGTAAATTCATATCACCATTATTGGAGCTTCTGGTATAAACATCGTAGGCATAATTTCCAATAATAGCCCAATTCGGTGTTAATGTATAAACCAAACGTGAGGCAACAGGTGAGAAGGATGACGTTTGTGGCAAATAGCCCAAAGATAGTGGATCTTCCTCACAAGGCTCTCCATTGGCTGCATAACATAAATTTAATTTTCGCCGTTGAAAATATCCAATTTGACCAACGGTCAATGCCACTTTTTCTAAACCAGTGCTTGGATTGATTAACCTGGAACTGAGGGAATAAGACATTTGATTTGTATCACCGATTCTATCAAATCCGGAGAAACGATTGGGACGAAACAATTGATCAGTATTGAAAATCATATAAGCAGACTCAAAAGCCGGAACCACGGTTTGATTCTGATAAGGAACATATAAGTAATACAAACGGGGTTCCACAGTATGCTGCCAAGATTTTCTAAAAAATGAAGCATACTTGTCAAAATATAAACCCGAGTCGATGCTATAACGCGGTATTGCAACAGAATAGTTGGTCGTGGCATTTGGTAAAACATTGTCGAGCTGATAAAAATTGGACATCAACTCGATACCTGGTTTCATATAACCAAAGCTTCTTTTCATATTGAAAGAATAATTCGGATTTAAATGAAAACGAGGTCCCTGGGGAGCCAACTGATAACCTATCCACTGAAATTGGTCATACTGTGAATGAATCAAAAGGTCGCCACCAAGCACATGATTATAAACACCATTGGCAAGTACCTGAGGTTGTCGTGCGTAAAGTTGTGTTACAAAAGATTGATTGATAGGTTGTAAGGTCTGATAACTTTGTAGCATAGTACGCAAGTACCAATGCTCGGTTTGATAATTTAACTCACCTTGTCTTAAAATCTGATTTTGTGTCATTACTGATAAATTATTACTAAAATCTTGAAAGTAATAATCATCAGATACTTTTTGGTAATCGACTTTCATTCCCACGCCCAAAGGTAAAGTCGAATCATCACGAAACATGACCGACCAACGATTCTTTGAGAGATTATCCAACTGCGGGTAAAGTGCACGATTGGAGTTTAAGAATTTTGCAAACATTTGATCATTGGGTAAAAAATTTCCCACGAATAAACCGGATGTTCCTGGCAATAGATACCTAAACTCCCCACCTAACATTAAGCCTCTTAAGGTATAAATTTGTGGGTTTAAAGTTGCGTCATAGTTTGGGGCAATATTCCAGTAATAAGGAATGGAGATGTTATAACCTCCAATATTTGTAAAACCAACGGTTGGTGTTAAAAACCCAGATTGTCTCTTACCTGAAATTGGGAACGTCATGTAAGGCATATACAAAAGAGGTTTATCAAAGACGCGAAAACTGGTGTGTTTTGCAATACCTCGTTCTGTTTTGGTATTTAATTCTAAGTGCTTGGCTAATATTTTCCAGGTGGTTGAACTTGGCGAGCATGTCGAAAAGCTTGCATCATCTAAATAGATCATGCCATCGGAAGTTTTTTGAATTTTCTTAGCTGTTCCCCAGGCCGGTAAAATAGCATGAGAACGGTTTAAATCTAATTTATAGCCAGCATTCCAAGCAACACCTTTTTCATGGATGGGATCATAAATGGCATAATCACCGACAATTTTTTTCCCTGGCTCCCGAATTTTAATATTATCAAGCAATTCAACCCCATCAATTTGACCTGTTCTAGGATTGCGATGAATATAGGCGGTATTGGCTTGTAATAATCTTTGATTTTGTTGCACAGAGACATTGCCATGCAAACGTGAACAGCCACCTTCGGACAATTCAACTTGATTGGCTTTCAATTTAATTTGATTAAGAGGCAAAGTCTCTTGAATGGGCTCTGAATTAAAAAAGCCCCCACAACACCCCCCAGGGGTACTGTTCCAAAGAATTTGTTGAAAGAAATTTTCTGGGGTTTGATGTTGATTTAGAATTTCTTGTTTTTTTTGAGGAGAAATACACGCGATAACAGGCTCTGGTTCGTACTTTGATTGAGTTGCCCAGGTTTCAATAAAAGTAAAAAAACCAATAAAAAAAATAATAATTATGTTTTTATATTTATTTTTTATTATCACATCTTTCCTATTAGGATATAATATATTTTTTATTCATGGTTACCTTTCATTTATTCGCCAAAGGATTATAGCATGCTTCATCATCAAGACCTACTGCAAGAATGGTTAAAAAATGATTGTCATTTGCATATTCACGATATTCAAGCTTTAAAAGGTGATGCAAGCCTGCGAAGATATTATCGTGTTTTGGGAGAATTTCCAAATCAAAAACCCGCACCTTTTATTTTAATGGATGCTAAAAATGCGGCTGAAAAAACTGAGCAATTCATTTTTGTAGGAAAAATGCTAGAGTCTTTATCTGTTCGAGTACCAAAAATCTATCAAATTAATCATGAAAATGGGTTTCTTTTACTTGAAGATTTAGGCGAAACACAATTATTAGACATCCTCAATCCTGGTAATGTTGATGTATTCTACAAGGCCGCTTTTGATACATTAGCGAATTTACAATTGAATGCAGCTCGTGTCGACATCCCTCAAAAATTACCTCACTTTGACTATCGACACATGCACACTGAAGTGCAACTATTTGTTGATTGGTTTCTTAAAAAACACCTTCAACTTGAGCTTGATACTTCAACCCATAAAATGATTGAGAATACCTTTGATCAACTCCTCAAAACCATTGAAACCTATCCCCACACCATTATTCATCGAGATTTTCACTCTAGAAATTTAATGGTGATGCAAAACCATATGTTAGGTGTTATTGATTTCCAAGATGCCATGTATGGACCAAGAGCCTATGATGTGGTTTCTTTATTAAAAGATTGTTACATCGTTTGGGATGAAAACCTACAAAAAAAATATTGTCATTATTTCTTGGATAAAATTCATCAATATCAAGATTTTGAAAACTTTTGGCAAGAGTTTCAAATTTGTGGTTTGCAACGACATTTAAAAGTTTTAGGGATTTTCGCACGTATTAATTATCGCGACCATAAACCAGGCTTCATGAACGATTTACCAAGGGTGTGGAATTATACCATAACAGCTTTAAAGCAACTCCCTGAATTGGATGTGTTTTATAGTTATTTGAAAAATACCGTAGAACCCATTTTTTTAAATACTTTAAAACCATGATGATAGATACTGCTTTGATTTTTGCTGCCGGGCGTGGAGAACGCCTGATGCCCTACACCAAAACCAATCCAAAGCCGATGTTATTGATTGACAATAAACCGCTCATTGAACATCATTTGAACCGCTTAAGTGCCTGCGGTATAAAACAAGTTGTGATTAACCTAGCGTATCTAGGGTATAAAATTAAACATTATTTTGGTAATGGTCAAAGTTTTGGTTTACATATAGAGTATTTGCCTGAACCGCCTGGCGGTTTAGAAACTGGTGGAACGCTTGCTTATCTGGTTAAAACCCATCGCATACAAGACGATTCGACTATTTTATGTTTAAATGGCGACATACACACAGACTATCAACCCAATCCTCAAATTGAATTATTAGATTCTTGCAATGGACATTTGATCTTGATACCTGAGCATGAAGAAAAACCACCAGCTAATTTTGGTTGGTCCCCTAATACACATTGTATAGAAACGCATCCCAAAAAATATATTTTTTCTGGTATTGCATACTATCGATGCAAAGCCTTAAAAGATTTACCCCTAGGCCGATATAGCATTCGTGATTGGCTTTATGAACAAACTGCGAATAAGGCTTTAACTGGTGAGGTTTTTAATGGGTTTTGGCAAGACATTGGTAGCCCTGCCATCCTTAAAAAGTTTATTCGATAGTGGGTGCGTTCATCTCTGAAGATGATTCCTGAGCTTTCCTGGCTTTGGATTCCCCAAACTTCTCAACACCAAAATCAATGGTGCCTTGATTGGATAGAACTTTGTTTTGTTTCATACTGTTTTCAATATGCCCTTGAAGCTTTACACCATTTTCTTGAATTTTATGATTCAGCTCGTCAAATGATAATATTCTTCCATTCCCTTCTGCAGTATTTAAAACAAACTGTCCATTGACAACCCCCACGCCAATTTCACTTAATAAGGCGGCCTCAACATAGGACTGTAAACCATTGATATAATCATCAACGCTCAAACCTCGCGCTTTACACCAATTATCTAATGATTGATTGCCGACTATATATCGACAACCCATTAGAGCTTCGGCGTTGGCATCAACAACCAGCTCAAGACTCAAATTATCCATAGGATTTTTAGGATCCATTTTACGTTGATAAATTTGCTGTGATGATTCAATAGGATCCGTGGGTGGCATTGGAGAGGCAATACCTTTATGAATATTGCGCTCAAAATCGGATTGATTTTCTAACTGCGCATCTCGCAATTCAATCAAAGAATTAATATATGTGGGATTAAATCCACTTTTAGATATTGCATTGATAGCATACTCCGTTGTATCTTCGTTTGTACAAAATGGCAGTATTTGGGCTATGGCAATACCTTGTAAATCCACGGGAATTTTAGCCACCATATTTTTCTCCAGTTAGCAACGTATTATTCAATTTCACTTCAATATCATTGAAATCAAACACATCTACTTGGAGCGCATCATAACGCGCTGCCTCAGCAATTAAAATAGCTTGTTTTTCAGATTCTAATATATGACGTTTGGCCACCTGCTCATCCAAATATGCCTCGATTTCATGGAACTTGTATTTGCGAATATCTACTAATTTTTCATAGACCGGCCTTAAATCTAAATATTGCTGCAATGCCAATTCCATTCTATCAATGGGTTGATTGGCCTGTCCTGATAAATAAATTTTATCGCGTAAATAATCTCGATAGTCGCTGTCTTTAGACATCTCAAGTGCCAATGCCTTATCTAAGCTATCTTTTGGCATTTGGAAAGTTTGACCAAAAGGTGCTATCACCAATTTTAAAAATACACCAATAACACGACTAGGATATTCTCGGGTGAAGTCTATCATCGCTTTTTGTGCATTGGCAAAACAATATTTTAAAGCCCAATTTGCCTGAAGGGTCGCTAAATGGTCAAGAGATGTTTTTTTCTCTAAATCCGCATAAACACCCAAGGCCATATAGAGATAAGAAAATGCATCTGCAAGACGTGCAGATAAACGTTCTTTTCGTTTAAGCTGCCCACCAAGAGTGACCAATGCAAAATCGGCTAACCAAGAAAATGCATAACACAATCTTAAAAAGTTTTGTTTCTTAAATGGTGATGATGGCGCTTTGACTAATCGGCCACCTGTCCAATTGGAGACAAAAGCTTTACAAAAAGCTCGTATAGAATACTGAACATGCTCCCAAAATACCTGTTGGAAAGCATCTTTGTCTTGATTACGAATCGCATAGAATTCTCTTCGAATATAAGGATGACAGACCATAGAGCCTTGACCAAAAATTAACAAATTTCTGGACATGATATTTGCGCCCTCTACGGTAATTGAAATTGGAATGGCCTCATAGTGATGCAATAAATAATTACGAGGACCATCGACTACCGTACGCCCACCATGCACATCCATGGCATGATTTAAAACAACTCGCCCCAATTCAGTATTAAAATATTTGGCAATTGCAGATACAACAGCTGGCTTTTTAAAAGCATCCACCGCGGCCAATGTAATCAATCGATTGGCATTAATTAAATATTGTAGGCCTGCAATTTGTGCCAACTTTTCTTGAATCCCTTCAAAATTTACGATTTCTGTATTAAATTGACGACGTAATCTAGAAAAAGCACCTGAGGTTAAATAAGCGACACCCGATGATGCTGTTGCTAATGCGGGTAGAGAAATAGAACGGCCAATTGACAAGCACTCGACCAGCATATGCCACCCATTACCAGCCTGAGACTGACCACCTATGATTTGGCGAATTGGCACGATGATATCTTGCCCCTTCACAATCCCATTCATGAATGATTGTCCTGCTGGCAAATGTCTTGGTCCAATTTCTAAATTGGCTATTTCACGATGTAATAAAATACAGGTAATCCCCTCTTGGCCAACACCATTTAACAGTTGTTCGGGGTCCTTCAAATTCACAGCGACACCAATTAATGTAGCGACTGGAGCTAAGGTAATCCAGCGCTTGTTTAAATTCAATCGAACCGACAATTCTTGATTGTGCATGCAAACCACGGCCTCTGATTGGATTGAGGTTGCATCACTGCCTGCTTCTGGTTCTGTAAGCGCAAAACAAGGTATTTCAAAACCCTTTGCCAAGCGTGGTAAATAATATTGTTTTTGTTCTTGTGTGCCATAATGCATTAATAATTCACCTGGTCCCAAAGAGTTTGGCACCATGACTGTCACGGCAGCGGATGGAGAACGACTGGCAATTTTTAAAATAATTTCGGAGTGCGCTCTGGCAGAAAAGCCTTTTCCACCATATTCTTTACTGATAACCAAGCCTAAAAAACCATTATCACGAATATAAGACCAAACTTCTGCAGGCAAATCGTGTAAACAATTGATTTCCCAATCATCGATCATGCCACACAAAGTCGATACCTCATCATTGAGATACTGTAATTCTTCTTGAGTAAGCTCAGTATGTGCTAATTTTAGATTATCCCAATTCATTTCTCCGGTAAAAATCATCTCTTCCAACCAGGCGTCCCCAGATTTTAAGGCTTGTTCTTCTGTGGGAGATAACTTAGGGATAAAATGTCCAAGATTATTATAAAAGAAAGTACTTATCCAACGCCGCCAATTGGTATCAATAGATAGAATATATGCAACAGCAAGCAAAGAATAGTAAATTGCTAAAAAAGACCAAGACCATTCAAACCCAAAAAAAGCAATAGCACCATAAACCAAAGCGCCAGAAAACCAAGCATTTTTTTGCACATCCATTTGAATAGAAACAATGGTTGCAATGAAGAAGAGAAAAAGGCTCAACAATGTCATGACTTATCCTTAAGTATGAAAAGAATCATACTTAAGATGTTATCATAATCTTTGAAATTTACTAAGTACCCATCATGAAATCAAAGTTTTATGAGGAATACCTGGAATTTCTTGTACCAATTTCGGAACAAGATATCCTGAGATTTGACTTTGGAACTGATGATATAATGCAATGGCATCTTGTTTTTCTATATCGAAATGCTTTGCCCCCTCAACCTTATCTAACAAATGCAGATAATAAGGCATCACACCATAAGAAAATAACTTTTGACTCAATTCAACAAGCGTATTCACATGGTCATTAATTCCTTTGAGCAGCACAGATTGATTTAAAATAGTCCACCCATGTTGTTTTAAAGCTTTCACCACACTATGCACTTGGTCATCCAACTCTTGAGCATGATTACAATGTAAAACCATGACTTTCTGCCAACTGAATTTATCCCAAATGGCCAACCATGGTTCATCAATTCTGCTGGGCAAAACAATAGGGATACGAGAATGAATACGAATCGTTTTGAGCGTCTGAACGTCTTGTAAAATTTCTAGAAGATGAGAAAAATTTTCATTGCTTAAGATTAAAGGGTCTCCACCACTTAAAATTAGCTCATTGACTTCCGGATGTTCCTGCAAATAATCTCGTAAATCTAACCACCCTTTTTTGCCAGGATTGTTATTTTGATAAGGGAAATGTCTTCTAAAACAATAGCGACAATGTACGGCACAAGCGCCTGTTAAAACAAAAAGCACACGATTGTGGTATTTATGTATCAACCCAGGCATTGGATTGTAATGTTCTTCTTGTAGAGGATCTTTAGAATAAAGCGCTGAATTTTCCAGCTCATGAACGCTGGCTAAAACTTGTTGAAGAAGAGGGTCTTGTAGATTGCCTTTTTGCATACGCTCAGCAAAAGCCAAAGGCACACGGGTTTTAAATAATTGTTCGGCATCGAAACAACCATGGTTTCTATCAATTTGTAAAAAATCCAATAAATCATTGACTTTACTGAATCCATTGACCAATTCTTGCTGCCAATTTGACATTAATACTCGCATTTTTTGTAAATAATTGATAAGCTGGTGACAATTTTTCTATAAGCGTACATCATAACATATTTGGAGTAAAAAATGGCTGAAATTGGTAGCAATGACTTAAAAAAAGGTCAAAAAATCATGGTCGATAATGACCCATGTAATGTTTTAGAATGTGAATTTGTTAAACCTGGTAAAGGCCAAGCATTTACTCGTATCAAAGTACGTAACTTAAAAACTGGTCGAGTTATTGAACGCACTGTAAAATCAGGCGATAGTTTCCCGACTGCAGACGTTGTAGACGTTGAAATGACCTTCTTGTATTTTGATGGTGAGCTATGGCACTTCATGGTACCGGATACTTTTGAACAATATGCAGCAGATGCAAGTGCCTTGGAAAATGCAAAAATCTGGATTAAAGAACAAGATTTATGTGTAGTCACACTATACAACAACCAGCCTTTGGATGTTGCACCACCTAATTTCGTGGTTTTAAAAATTACAGAAACTGATCCTGGCGTACGTGGCGATACCTCAGGTGGTGGTGGAAAACCTGCAACATTAGAAACAGGTGCAGTAGTACGTGTACCATTATTTGTTCAAACCGACGAACTTATTAAAGTCGACACTCGTAATGGTGAATACGTGTCACGAGCTAGAGATTAATCTCCTGGCCCGTAACCTTGGTTATATCCTGTATAATAGTAGTAACGTGGGTTCCAAAAAGATGGTCCATAGCCATTGAGGTACCCACCATAACCGCCAAAGCCTGTGGAGTATCCCGTAAAACCCGGACTATAATCTTTGGAATTGGGTTTAAATTCAACCTGATCATTGACTTCCTGATCAATCATACATCCGCTGGCGCTCATTACAACCAGTGCCACTAAAGCCCAACAACGATATCGCGCTTTCATGATTCACTCTTTGTTGTAAAACGAAACCTTTATGATTGAAGTATAGTCAAGAAAAAAAAAATTGCTAAAAAATTCTAGGCTTGCTTTAACATTTGTATTTGGGGATACAATTGATTAAATCCTGCCTCAACATTGATATAGTGCTTTCTTTTAAATACAACGGACATTGAACCATCATCTTGCGCGCTGGGTGACTGCTGTACAACATTAAAACCCAATTGTTTATATCGACTAAAATCCTGCATTCGGGTTACCAAATAAAAATTTCGATAATACACCGCTTTCCGATAATATAATTCTTTAGCATCTGCTGCCAAGGAGTGTTTGGGCAGATAATCTAAAAGGGAATATTCTTGATTGTTATGCACTGCGATAACTTTGCCATTGGGTATGGTTTTCAAAACCTGATGGGCAAAGTTTTCAATGACAGTGACTGCTGCAGGATGATAACAATGATGTTGTTTAAGCGTTTTAATAATGCCTTTTCTGGTGTAAATGCGATTGGGATCAAACTCATAATGTCGGCCTTGATAATCAAATTCAATATCACGAGTTTTAGCATGCTGTAAAAAAATAACCTGACCACCGTTTAAAGACGCTACTTGTCGTGCGGCTCTTAAAGCCGTGGTTTCATTAGCATGGACATGAACAAAGACTTTCCCTGGCCCATAATCTTCATGGACAATTTTAACAGTTTTATTCCCTAGGTTGACCGCAGTGACATCAATATTTCGTCGATGATAAGCACAACCAGGTAATGTCGTCATGACTGACAAAAAAACTAAAAGCCTAAGCCTCATTATATTTTTTATTTCCTTCTTAATGCTTCTCGTGTTGAGGAAGAATGCTCTGTAGGTGACGAAAAAAATGTATCTAAGGTAGCTCTTACATCCAATTTAACATCCTTGGCTTTTAAATCCAATGTTTCAATCAATTGGGCATTGTAACGCTGAAACTCATCCATCACACGAATTTTTGGATAAAATACATTTATTAAACTAATAACACATTTTATCAAATAATACATTAAAGAAAATATATAATAAGTGGGATACCAGCTTGATTTCTTACTTGATACTAGTTTTTGATGTAAAAAAGGACCCCGTAATGTATCTTCAAAAGCCCTGGTGAGCGCAGTAACATCTTCAAAGGTTTCATTCAATTTGGTTTTTAACACTGAAATTTGCGCCAGCTTTTCACCAATTAAATCATGAGTTAACGATGCATAGTAAACTTTTATTTTAAAGAAATATTCGATATGAATTCCAAACTTATAAAAATAAGCGGCCCATGTCTCAGTAGTTTTCGTTAATTCGTTTTCCAGTCGCTTTAAATCTTTTTGAATACCTTCTAAATACGCTTGATATTCATTTAATGTTTTGAACAAATCATTAACCTTTTTAAGCTCATGCTGCTTATCTTGCATATACTCACTAACATATATAGATAGATGGCTTTTATAAACTAAATCGGTTGGAAATTGCACCTCATGCCCAGTATCATCTTTTCGCTTAATCTCCTGATAGATATCATCTTTTAATTCAGATGGATTGGTCTGTGAACCGACTTGACGAATGATCTCTTTCTCCATAAAGTTGGCAATAACTTTTAGTGCTTGTTCATCACTCAAAAATTTGAATTCCGTTTTTAATAAATGACAATATTCACGAGCTGATTTCTTAAACGTATCAAAAATCAATGCTTTAAACTTTAGTTCTTCTTCTTCTAAGGCCAATTGATGGCGTCTGTCTAAAATTTCTAGATTTTCTGCAGCATCAGGTAATGCAAGTATTGCCTTTCTTCTAGTTTGAAGGGAAGTCTTCTCATCTTTTAAACGTCTTGGAATATTCAATGGACTTGCTGACAACTCACCAGAAAACTCGTAAGAAAATGCAAGTAATTGTTTTTCAATCAAATTAGCTAACAAACCAGGCTTCAAACCAAGCTCAATTTCAAACTGATCAATATGAGTTAAAAATGGGGTAATTATATACTCTCTTAAATCGCCCACACGTGATGCAGAGTTCTTTCTTAACTCAACAAGTGATTGTCTTAATCGAGATAAAAGTATTGAATAGACTTTAATAATCCGTATACCAAATAACGATGAACCTTGTTTCATTAAAGTGTAATCATTAATGATTTGTTTATTACCTAAATGCAGTCTTTTAAGTTCTTTTACGCGATAATCCAGAAGTTCAAATTCTTGTAAAGTGCCCGACACAGATTCTTTAATAGCCGCCATTAATTTCTCAAAATTTTGCTCATTGACCTGTCCCTGAAAATTCAAATACAACTGTTGAATATCACTTCTCAGGAAAATATTCACGATTTGAGGAAACTTCAATAGGTCCTCGTCGCTTAATTCGCTCCAACGAACAAAACCACAATGGATTCGTTTTTGATGAAGCTCTAGAAGCAAGTCTTCTTCAAAATCAGATTGATAAGAGACCAAAGCATATTTTCTTTCACCTTTACTTTCTTGAACCTCTATGAATTTAATAAGGTTTACCTCTTGGGTTGTTCTTGCTAAAGGTGGTTTGGCAAGAACGCCATCAATCAAGCGTTTGTCTTTTGGAGTCATCTCAAATGGATAACCACTGATATATCTAAAGTAAGTCTTTTTGAAAAGGACTTCTTCATCAGATAGCCCCTGATTGCAAAACTCAAATTCACCGCTAGCGTTTTGTTTATAAAGCTCTTTCACTGCGCGCTCTTCTGAGCTCAATGCACCTTCTGCTTTTTGAAAAATATCTCGCAAACCAGTCATTTTTGCAGCATTGAGTTTTAATCTTTTTGGTGATCTAGCTTGCTCATACGCATCCTTAATAAGTAGTTCTGATAAAGTTACTGATGCGCTATCGCGTTTTAATTTTTGAATAATTGCAGTATATTGAGCGTGCAAGGGTTTCAAAACTTTTTTTATTTGGGTGTTTTTTTCACCAAGTTCTTGGTAATAGGTTTTCAACATACTACGTTGTCGAATTAATTTTAAATTTTTCTGTCTTGTTCTTTCAATTAGACTTTTATCCAAGGACGACAACTCTTTACTGCTCATCAACTTTAAAATAATCCCCTCAACATCACTGAGTTCAGAGGTTCTTTTCTGTCTTTTCTTTTCCATAATTCTAAAAAACAACTGATTACGGTTTTCTAAAATCAGGTCAAACTCCATCTCTTTTTGAGCGAGTTTTTTGGTAAGTTGATGCATTAACTTATTTTGAATAGCATATTGAATAGCTTTAAAAGGAGTTTTGTTGGTTTCCAAAAGCCGAGATAATGTTTTTAATTCTACCGACTGCACAAAAATTCTTGTTCTAAGCAGCGCAATTTCTTCTCTATAACTTTTATAGATAGATATTTTTTGGGCTTCATGAAATTGAGTTAAAATAAATTGTGGATTCGCCATCAATGCATCCGTTCGCCTTTGAACTTCATGAGAAAGAGCACCTCTAAAAATATAATCTCGTATTTCTGGTTTTTCAAAAACATCCGTAATCGCCTTATGCGCAATTAAGGTTGTTGTTAATAAAGGTGAGGCCTGAATATCTCTTATGCCATAAATTCTTGAATATCGTCTAAATGTCTGAAGAGCTGTTTGATAATGGAATACTTGATTGAAAGATTTCAATAAGGCTGTTCTTGGCTTTTGACCTAATGAAAAATCTATAAATTGAAGCAAATCACCGATTGAGTTGACTCGAATCATGATTTCAGAAATAGCCTTGGTGTTATTCACATCATAACGTTTTTGTTGTTCGAAGCCTAAGTACAACTGCTCTAAATAAAATAAACAATTGTGGGCATAGCAAATTTCAAAACCTTTTTGATTGATTTTATCCACATTAAATAATTGATGCGTATCATAGATTACAGCAGGGCCTGAAACTGTTTTTTGAGCTTGTATCAGGGCTTGTTTTAAAGATCTCGAACCATATTGTTCAACATAATTTTTTAATTTCTCAATAGCGTCTCTAAAAAAGCTAGAATATCTTGTATGATGCAATAAATATCCTGCCCTTTTATCTTCAGTAATTTTCTTATATTGTTCTTGTTTTTCAGATACCAATTTTTTTTGAATTTCCTGACCGACTGCGTGCATCACGCGCCCAGACTCTGCCATTTTCCTATCAAGAAAACTCTCTAAACGAGCTATTTTTCTTGAAGTCATAGCACGAAATTGTTTCACAATCACTTGGCTATTAAAAATCATAAAACGATCTTCGTCGCCTAAAAAATATTGAAACACCCCTTGCAGGTTATAATAGGCGTGTAGTAATTGATTAAGACTTTCAGGTCTACCTTGATTTTCAAATGCAAATCTTAATTTGGATAAATGCATTTTTGCAATTTTTATTTTTTCAGCTTGTTCAAATAGTTCAATTTGATAAGCATTTAATTCTTTAAGTGTTAATTGGTCGAGCGTGACATGCTCTTGTGATAAATCCAAACTAAACCGAGGTAATTCTTGCGATAAGGGAATTGGATAAGTATCAAGACGAGTATCATATCCCAATTGTTGAACCGTACGACCAGGCAAAATAATAGCGCTATTTTTCAAGGGCTTCATGGGTGTACAAATTGAATCAATGACCTCAATGGGTTCGTGAGGGTTTTTGGGGACAATAAAATATTCATCAAGAAAGTAAACAACAGCAACATGGCCAATAATAAAATCCTGGTATTTTTGAGCTCTAATGTGTTGCGCTAATTGACGTTTCTTTTCAAGTATCAAAGCTTGCTTTAATAGGCCTTCGTGGTCCTCTAAAGGTGCTGCACGAATAGCTGCTTGTGTTTCCTCAGAAAGAGTTTCCATTTTAATTTCAAAATCAACTGGTAATTCAAAGTAGGCTATTCTTTGATGTTGAGCACTTTCAAAATCAGCGATATATGTTCTTAAGAAACTTATTTGATTTTGAAATTGTAAAAATTCAGCTTGCAAAATGACGCTGACTTTTAGGCGAATACTGTCCCACTGCGGCCCAGAAACCAATTGTGATTTTCTAATTGATTCTGCTGCCAGACTATCTGCCATCACAAAATAATCGTAAAGATTTTTAAATTGTTCTAAAGGTTTAACTTCCCTTGAAACCAGTACTAATTTTGCCACCAGGTTATTATCTGCCTGCTTCTTTTGTTGAAGAAAACTTAATTCATGACGGTCAAATTCAACTTGTCTAAAGTTATCTGCATTCAACAAACGAAGCTTACTTTTTAAACTTTCAGGAGTCTCAGTAAAGGACAGTATGTTGTCTCTCAACTGTTCAAACTCCGAATAAGTCATATTTTTGGCGATGCGTTTTGCTATCCATCTTGAGTCTTCACGCAAGCCATTGACTAATAAATTCGCTTGCGTTTGGTCAAATACACAAAATTGATAGTTTGAGACATTCAAGGACCTAAACTTTTCTTGAAGCGATGAATATTCCAAAGTGGCTATCTGCAGAACCTTGGCTTTAATTTTTTCAAATTCTTCAATGCTTAGGTTTTTCAAAACGTGGGTCATGCCTAACAACAATAATTTGGATTCTACTGCGCTTTCTTGTTGCAACAGCAAGGAGAGTCTTTTTAAACCATTGTACTCTCTGATTTTCATCCAATGGGCACTGTATAATCTTCCTAAATCATCATCAGGATTGTATTTCAAAGAAGCAACAAGCGCCCCATAATAAGATTGCGCCATACCTTCAAAATAGAAAACCATTGAGCCTGGCTCTAAAAGCATGGCATTTTCAAATTCTTCAATTACGCCCAACAATGAAGGTATGAGCTCATATTTGACCAATCTTAAAAATTCTTTAGACAACGCTTGATGTTCATTGCCGATATAATTTAAAAATTTTCTAAGATTCACCTCTTGTGAGTTGTTACACAATTCGATGATGTCAATAATAACTTGAAAATAATTACCCTTTCCTTGAAGTTGTATTTGAAAAAAATTCTCAATATCACCTTTAATTTTTTTGGCTTCTTGATTGATTTCTTCTATATTTTTAAGTTCTAAAGACAAACTTCCTTTTTGTGTAGCAAGGTCAACCATCTGCTGTAGTACAGAAGTTATTTTTGCTAACAAATGAGGTGAAAACTCTATAGATTGGAAAATAAAGCTTCCTACGTTCCCAGAAGAACCCAGCTGTGAAAGGCTTAAACCAAGATAATACCCCAGATCTTTTGCAATCGATAACTCGTCAATTGTTGTAGCTTGTCCCTGAAGAGCGCCTTTGGATATCTGCGTTAATTTTTGAGTATATTTTTCAAAAACGGCAAAGATATCAATATCTAATTCAAATAATAACGTATAAGCATGATTAATATCTGACAATAATTCTTGTGTAAGAATCTGAGATGGATTGGTTTCAATCGCATTCAATATTTTTTCGATTAAGAACAATAAATTCCATATTTTTTTGATTCGAATCACCCATTTTGGACTGGCAGCATTGTCAAGATCTTGAAAAACTTGGTCATTGTCTATTTTATCAAAATACATTCTTATTAATTCTTCAGAAAATCTTAATTCCGGCAAATTAATAACATTGATGTTTTTATCAACATAAGCAAAGCTTTTTTGTGGATCAACGACAGAATCCATAAATTCGGCTAAAGGAATGACATACACTCGCCATCGACTTCCCAACTCATGATTAGGTATTTTCTGACCATTGAGCATGTTGGTTAATGCATAACGAAATCCCTTGATTAATTTAGAATATTCGGTTTTGACAAGCTCGGCATTAAAACCCAAGACTTGTTGTAAATCAGCATCTTTTTTTCCAACAAATTTTTCAATGAGGGGTTTCACCACTTTAGGCTGATAATATGGTGTAAAGAGAAAGCCGCCATAAGCGCCAATAAGATTTAATCCTTTTTGCGTAAGAGAGGGTACATAGGGGGCAACATAACTATTATACATGGCTGACGTAAGAGCCTTAGTGCCGGCTGATATTGTGTTTTTAACAGTTTCAAATATCTCAAATTTGTTCCACATATGCCACTCTAATAAATTCATCCCATTATATTAAGTATTATATATTAAAAAACTCATTTTTGAAATATTATTTGAACAGTAGGGGTAAAAATAAGTCATGTCGCCACCCAGATAACAACGTGACATTTATTATTAAATTCGCTACACTATAGAATAGTTTTTTAATTCATTTGACATAAATTGCAGTTAACTTATGCCAATCAAATATTTGCCAAACATCATCTCTTTTATCAGGCTTTTTTTAGTCTTGCCATTTATTTATTATTTTTTAAATAACGAGATGAACATCGCTTTTGGCATATTTGTATTTGCATCTTTTTCAGATGGGTTAGATGGTTGGATAGCTCGCTTTTTTAATTGTGAAAGTCGCTTAGGCTTAATTATTGACCCTGTTGCAGACAAAGTACTCATTATATCTTGCTTTATATTATTAGGCCTCAAAGGCTTTCTTAATTTAGGCTTGGTTAGTCTTGTCCTTCTACGTGATATATCCATATTATTTGGCGCATTTTTATCTTTATATGTTTTAAAGAAAAAACAACCTCTCTACCCCACCTTGGTGAGTAAATTTAATACCGTGTTTCAAATGCTTTTAATTATTCTTTGCTTGGCAAATGCATGTTTTGAAAATATTAACCCGATAGTTATCAACACCATGAGTATATTGGTTGCAATCACCACCAGCGCAAGCTTTATACAATACCTTTATATTTGGCATCGTGAAATTTATCACCAATGAAAACTACGTTTCAGCAACTATCATTTTCTCAACTTATTCCAGATCAAAAAGAACTTCAGGAATTTATTTGGGGCGAAAATGCGCTTTTGAAATTTCATTTGGAACATATTCTTGAAAAGGCCGATGATAAGTTTGTTTATATTTGGGGAAATACAGGCAGTGGGAAGAGTCATCTTTTACAAACCATTTGTCATCAATATGATAAAAAACTCTCTAGTATTTATTTGCCACTGTCGCTTGCAGATACTATTCCGCCATCTTCTCTCGATAATTTAGAACAACAACATATTGTGACCCTGGATGATATCCATTTGATTAGAGGGCGTCATGATTGGGAGGAGGCGATTTTTCATTTGTACAATCGCATTCGCGACAAGAAAGATACACTATTGATTATCGCTGGAAATCTTGCGCCAAATCAAATAGCATTAAAACTGCCTGATTTGGTCTCGCGCTTACAATGGGGCATGAGTTGGCAGCTCAAGGAACCCTCTGATGAGATTAAATTACAAATCATCATGCAAAGCGCCGTAAAAAAAGGTTTTTATATTCCAGAAACTGTTGGGCAGTATTTATTATCGCATTACTCTAGAAATTTAAATACACAAATGGAAATACTGGATATTTTAGACAACAGCTCATTGCAAGCACAAAGACGAACCATCAGCATTCCTTTCATCAAGGAATGCTTAAAAAATTCTAATCTATAAATTCTTCTTTCTTTTGTAGTCCCAATTTTGATTTCAAGCGCTCTACAGCACTTGGATCTATTGTTTTAGAACTTTTGGTTTTAAATACAATTTCTGGTTTTCTTGTCACAGGCTCTTTCATATCCGTAAAAAGATTTTGACGAGCAGGTACTTCGATGCACACTTTACGCTGAGTTTTCATGCTTTTCTCAATGCGTTTTTTAATTTTTTGTGCGGCCAATTGTGCTTCTTCTTCAGTGACAGTTCCACAAGGTTCCCCTTGCAAATTAATACGCACACCTTGGGCTTTTAAGCTGGCTAGGTAATCCATTCGTCGTGTAAAGACAACCAATGCTTCTCTTAATTTTGCTTTTGAAATACCCATGGCAGCGGCTTCATCAGCATAAGACAAAATATCTTGAATAATACCGATGCTTAAAGGAAAAATTTGTTCAGTGGTATCAAAGGCTTTAGGAAAACGCTCAACCAACCATGTCAATGCTTTTTGACGAGACTGACGACTGTCATTTTTTTGTTTCAAATTAATACTGGCAGTTCTTGGATGTAACTGATTTTTGTTCATTAAAACCCCTTAAATCATCCCGTGGAATACCCGCCAGGTAATAAATTCTGGTTGGGGCTCTTTCGACCCACTCTAGCTTGTTAGAGTCTTACGGTATGGCGAGATAATAACACCAAAAGTATACTGGGTGCAATTCATTAAATACTATTGATTCTTAATTATGCATAGATTATCCGGTTACCCACAATCCCCAAAAAAAAACTATTGTCAAAGATTTGAAAGTTCCTCAAAATGGGAATATCAATTCCTTGTTAAAAAGGCAATTTATGAAACACAAATTTAAGTATTTTATGACTGCACTCATGCCTGGATTTGTCATGTTTGGCATCGATGAGTTTGTTATTGGAATCTTATGCTTATTTTTACAAATGTCTGTTGTTGGCTGGCCAATTGCAAGCATTTGGGCAATCGCTACTCTAAAAAAATATTATAAAAAACAAGTTCATCAATCTCATACTGAAAAAGAAGAATAAAGGCATGAATAAAAATATACGCATTCTTATCAATGGTGCTTTTGGTAAAATGGGCAAACTTGCCACCGAAACCCTACTTAAAAAGCCTGAATTCAAGGTTGTAGGCCAATTGGGACGACATGACAATTTAAATGAAGAAATCTTAAAATTTACACCTGACGTTATCCTTGACTTGACTCGCTCCGACTGTATTTGGGATAACTGTAATATCTATATCAAGCATCGCGCCCGATTTGTTATTGGAACCTCAGGGTTGACCCACGAACAAATTCAAACACTACAACAAAGCTGCCAAGAGCGTCAACAAGGTGCCCTCATTGTACCCAATTTTTCAATTGGCGCAGTGCTGACCATGCAGTTTGCCAAACAAGCCTCTAAATGGTTTGATGGCGTTGATATTATTGAAATGCATCACCATCAAAAAATTGACTCGCCTTCTGGGACTGCTATTTTTACCGCAAATTTAATTCATGAAGCAAAAGCTGATTGGCCGATGGTTCATACTACACCACAACCTGGAAGAGAAACTTATGTTCATCAAATTCCGATTCATTCGGTACGAATGCCTGGTATTTTAGCCAGACAAGATGTGACCTTTGGTCAAATGGGCGAAACCATCACATTGTCCCATCAAACCATCGACAGACAAGCCTATATGCCTGGCGTTACTTTGGCTTGTGAGCAAGTAATGGGCTTACAAGAAATGAAAATTGGTTTAGAACATTGGCTTTTAGGATCTTAGACATGAATACAATCATTCCCCACCACATCAATGGACAAAATAGAATTGAAGCGCAACGAGAGTTGCCAATTTTTAACCCCGCAACAGGCCTACAAACAGCTAGTATCTATTGTGCTGATGAAAAACTTATTGCACAAACAGTTAAAGCAGGGCTCCTTGCACAAAAATCATGGGCTAAAGTACCTTCTATCAAAAAAGCCGCGATTATGCGCAATTTCGCACAAATAATTGAAAAAAATATCTCAAAACTTGCAGAATTGGTAACTAAAGAACATGGTAAAACACTTGCCGACGCAACAGCATCCATTCAAAGAGGCCTTGAAATTCTTCATTATCATTGTGCCATACAACAGCATTTACAAGGCACTCATTCACACCACGTCAGTCAAGATGTGCATACCCACACCATTCATCAGCCTCTAGGGGTTTGTGTTGGCGTGACACCTTTTAACTTTCCAGTGATGGTTCCCATGTGGATGATGATACCTGCCATTGCCTGTGGAAATGCATTTATATTAAAACCCTCTGAAAAAGTACCTAGTGCCTCATTGCAATTGATAGAATGGTTCGAACAAGCAGGTTTACCGCCAGGCGTTGCGCAATGTCTTCAAGGCGACGCCAAAACTGTACAAGGCTTATTAGAGCATCCTGATATAAAAGCATTTACAGCTGTAGGTTCCACAAAAGTCGCCAACTACATTTACACTGAAGCAACCAAAAGAGGTAAACGCGCGCATACCTTTGGTGGCGCAAAAAACCATGCCGTGGTGATGCCAGATGCCAATTTAGAGCATGCTGCCGATAATATTGTTAGTGCCGCATTTGGCTCTGCTGGTCAACGATGTATGACCATTAGTGTTGTGGTTGCAGTTGGTGATTCGACAGCTTCGCAACTGATTGAAAAAATGCGCCCTAAAATTGAAAAAATGAAGATTGGGTGCGGCACTGAACCGAATATCGATATGGGTCCTGTCATCAGTTTGCAACAACGCGATTTTTTACTGAATTGCTTAGAACAAGGGCAAAAAGAAGGTGCAGAGCTTGTCATTGATGGTCGCCAATTACCCCACCCCTCAAAAGGTTTTTATCTCGGTCCAAGTTTATTTGACAAAGTAAAAGCAAACATGACTATCTATCAAAACGAATTGTTTGGTCCGATTCTGGTGATATTGCGAGTAAATAGTCTACAAGAGGCCATTGATTTGGTTAATTTACATCGCTATGGCAATGGGGGCGTTATTTTCACACAATCAGGTGCAAATGCTCAGACTTTTGCAGATGAAATTCAATGTGGTATGGTCGGTATCAACATCCCCATTCCGGTACCCATTGTCAGCCATCCTTTTGGAGGTTGGAAAGATTCCAGCTTTGGCAGCCAAGGCATGCATGCCCTTGAAAGCATTCATTTCTACACAAAACAAAAATCAATTACCACCACATGGCCTAAAGCCGAATTGGTCGACAGTTCATTTAATATGCCACATCATTAAGGAAAACTTATTATGAAAAAAATTGGATTTATTGGACTGGGTCATATGGGTGCTCCTATTGCAGAGGGTCTTTTAAATTCAGGTTGCGATGTTTTGGGATATGACCTTTCTGAATCCGCTTATGCCAATTTTCAGGGGCCTAAAACAAAACATCTCAAAGACATTGCTTTGCATGCTCAAGTGATCATCACCATGTTGCCTTCGGGCGTTGAACTGATGAGTCTTTATCAACAACAAGAATTGATTTCACACTTGTCAAAAAATACTTTACTAATTGATTGTTCAACCATAGGCCCCATCGCGGCTCAAAAATTTCATGCACTGCCATATCCTACCGTTGACGCACCTGTATCCGGTGGGGTTATTGTGGCACAAAATAACCAATTGGCTTATATGATTGGTGCTGATGAGCCCTTTGCTTCACAAGCAGAAACCATTTTTAAGCCCATCAGTAAACAAATCATTAGAACAGGCGGCCCATGCACAGGTCAAATCGCCAAAACCTGTAACAACATGGTTCTGGCTAACACCATGATAGCAGTCAGTGAAGCATTCTTATTGGCTCAAGAACTGGGATTAGAAGCAAAAGCCCTCTTGGAGGTGCTGCAATCCAGCTCTGGAAATTGTTGGGTGGTTGATAAATATTTACCTGTTCCGAATATCATGGAGAATGTGCCCGCGAATAAGGACTATGCCCCAGGTTTTACGAACAAGATGATGCGAAAAGACCTTCATTTGGCTGGAGATGCTGCCAAAAAAGTCCATTTAAAGTTGCAACTTACACAAAAAGCTCAAGAGCTTTATGAGCATTTAAACTCTCCGGACTTTGAAAATTTAGATTTTTCCTCCATTTATCTATATTTAAAAAAATCAAATTAAATAAATATTAGAAATGACTTTTTCAACAAAGTGATTATAATATTGATTTTTTTTCAACGAGAGTCAAATGGAAGAAAATAAAACCACTCCAGCGCCAAGACTAAGAGCTTGCTCTGATTTTAGCTTTTTTTCTTTAAGCACAGAAAACATGCAAACTCGTGCACGAAGTGCTTCGTCGCCTCGAATTGCTATCTGTCCATCACCGCTTGGTATCGAAGTTCCCACGCCCCCCAAAGTTGCTTTCTCATTACACGAGGACAATCCATCTCCTTTGGCCATGATGGTACTCGAAGAGGAAGAACGAAAACGACGTCAAATTGAAGAAGAGACTACACTTCGTCAGCAAAGATTAATGGCCATTCTTCAAGAAAGCCAACATCCAGTCACACAAACCTCGGGATTTAATGATTTAATGGCAATTCGAAGAACTTTCATGGTTACCTTTAAATCTAGTGCGACACAAGAAAACGATGTACCACATCATGAGCGATTGGATGATGTCGCAGAAGCTTCACATGAAAACTCTAACGACAACTCACAAGAAACCTTGTTTCCTTTTGATCCCTCTATTTAGTCAAACCTAACCAATCATTCAATACATCAATTACCTGACATAAAGTATGGGGTTGTTGTATTGAAAAAGTTTGGATGCAATGAGATAGACCGACTTTTTCCAATTCCTTTTGCACAAATCGCATGGATTGCTGTGCGGCATTTTTAGAAATTTTATCTGCTTTGGTTAATAATAAATGGACCGGCAGTTGTTCCAAGACCAATGTAGATATCATCATCAAATCCAAAGGTTGTAATGGGTGTCGAATATCCATTAATAAAATTACCCCTTGCAAACTCTGTCTATCATGAAAATAATCACCCAGATGCTTTTGCCAATCAAATTTCATGCTTTGGGCAACTTTAGCAAACCCGTAGCCTGGCAAGTCAACTAAGCGCTTATCAGCGATACTTAAACTAAAGACGTTCATCAATTGTGTACGCCCAGGCGTTTTACTGGTTTTTGCCAAGCTTTTTTGTCCAGTTAAAAAATTCAAAAAAGTTGATTTGCCGGCATTCGAGCGCCCAACAATCGCCACTTCAGCACCAGTATCCTCGGGCAGCTGTGCAACTTTGGCCGCACTTTTTACAAAACTTGCACTTCGATAAATTTTGGTTAATTGATCCAACTCTTGGGGATTTATATTTTTTAGTGTACTATTATTCATCAGAATAAGCTCCAATTCACGCCAGAAGGCATGCTATGAAAATTTGGTTATATTTAACTTTTTTAGCCTATCAAACTATTTCTTTTGCCAAGCTACCAGAGAAGCTAAGCTTATGCATTACATGTCATGGCAAAGATGGAATAGCTTTACAAAAAACATGGCCCAATTTAAATGGTCAATCGCAAAATTATATCATTAAACAATTACAAGATTATAAATCTAATAAGCGTATAGCACCTTTGATGCAACCCTACGCCATGCTTCTAAATGATCAAGAAATGCTAGAATTAGCTCAATTTTATGCCAATTTACCCCATGAGACAAGCAAAACCAACAAAAGCAATCGTCTTTATCAACAAGGTGATGCAAAAAAAAGAATTCCAGCTTGTAGCGCTTGTCATGGCCCCAAAGGATTAGGCAATGATTTTGCCAAGTTTCCAAAATTAGCAGGCCAAAATGCGCCATATTTATTAGCCGAGCTTCAAGCCTTTAAAAAACATGAAAGACAAAACGATAGTTATCACATGATGCAAGACATCAGTCAAAGAATGAGCAAAGAGGATATGAAAGAAATTTCTGAATATTTGTCAAAAAATCTTTAATTTTATTCCTCATCCTCAATACCAGGATTTTCTAAGCTTAAAATACCTGATTTCACATCATAGGCAAAAATTTCTGCGTACCGGCCCCAGTCAATCATGGTTCGCAAGACGCGTTCAGACTCTTTTTCAGACAAGTAATCTTCAAGTTTCGTTAAAAATCTCTCTTCAGAAACACGATGACCTGGTTTTTCATCTAAAATACGTCGAATGTATCGAGCCAAAGGTACGGCTTCCAAAAGACGCTTGGCAAACAATGATTTTCTGTCTTGTAGGTTTGCTTCATAATAAGCTTTCCCTAACTGCTTTAATCGAATACGACCACCCACAATTTCTGCAAAACCCAAAATTTCTAAGGTTTCAATAACTGGGAATAAATCATCCACGTCCATCATCAGTTCATCGGCTAACTCTGGCAAATCCACCTGGTTTTCAAATGCTGAAACGGTTTCAATCAAACCTGATAATTCCGAAGGTTCTACATCAGGCAAACGATACCCTAAACTAATTTGTTTTTCCCGAAGATTTTGCCGAATTTTATGATTCGTGGATTGTATCATCAAGCGGTAAATATGCTCGACCACATGCCGCCACTCACGAGATTCAGGGTCTCTGGGGTGGCTTAAATTCACAGGGATATCGGCTTGAATTGTGCCTGGGTTAATCCCCAATATCACGATTCTATCAGCCAGCATCACTGCTTCATCAATATTGTGGGTAACCATTAAAATGGCATTGGTGTTGGTCTTGTGACTTTGCCATAAAGCTAATAAGTCTGACTTTAAGTTTTCTGCAGTTAAAACATCTAAAGCGGAAAAAGGTTCATCCATTAATAAAACATCTGGATTCATCACCAATGCTCTGGCAAAGCCCACCCGTTGGCGCATACCCCCTGATAACTCCTTGGGTAAGGCGGATTCGAAACCATCTAGACCAATGATATCAATGGCTTGAATGGCGCGTTCTCGTCGCTCAGCCATCCCGAGCCCTTGGGCCTCAAGACCAAGTTCCACGTTTTCAAGTACAGTCAGCCAAGGTAACAATGCAAAAGATTGAAATACCATACTGACACCTTGCACCGGTCTTGTGACAGTATTGCCGCGGTAAGTCACTGTCCCTTGCGTGGATGGCATTAAACCAGAAATCATTCTCAATAAAGTTGATTTGCCAGAACCTGATTTACCCAAGAGGGCTACAATTTCATTTTTTTTCAATTCTAAGTTGATGTCATCTAATACCAAGACATCTTGGCCTGCTTCTTTTTGAAAAGATTTTGAGACATTTTTAATTTCAATAATTGTTTCTGTCATATGGACTCCTAAGCCATGCCAAATCGTTCTTGAGAAAAACGATACAATGGACGCCATATCAAATAATTAAATAATAGGACATAAAAACACATCATCAAGGTTCCCAACATTAATTTGGTAAAATCTCCTGAGATGGTTTGTGCGCGAATATATTCACCTAAGCCTGTGGCCTTCAGTGTGGAATCACCCCAGCTTGCCCATTCTGCCAGAATACTGGCATTCCAAGCGCCACCTGCTGCAGCGACTGCACCGGTTAAAAATTCTGGGAAAATAGCAGGAATGGCTAATCTTTTCCACCACAACCACCCTTTAACATGAAAATTATCAGTTAATAATTTGAGATCCGTTGGAATCATGGTTGCACCAGCAATCACATTGAATAAGATATACCACTGCGTACCCAGAATCATTAAAGGGGTTAGCCAAATTTCAGGATTCAAGTGATATTTGACAATCGCCAATACAAACAAAGGATAAAATAAATTGGCAGGGAATGCCGCCAAGAATTGAATAATGGGTTGCATTGTTTGAGCCAGACGACTTCTTAAACCAATAGCAACACCAATAGGAATCCAAATTAAAGAACTCAAAATAATCAAAATAACCACTCTAAAAGCCGTGATTGCGCCTAAAACAAAAACATGTTGGAGCTCTTGAAATGCCTGGTGTTCATACACATAATAACTACATACAAAAACACTCATGACAATACTTAACCAAATCAAGGCATTCCAAACATAAGAGCGACTTTCAGTTGTTTCCCAAGTTTTGGGTTTATAGGAACGTTTAATCCAACGATTCAATCCATAAAAATTCATAAATCCATAGCGAAAAGTACTTAACCACCGATGGATGTGTTCGTATAAATATGATTCATAAATCCAGTCCAATAAATAGGATTGATACCCCCCCTCTTCGGCAGGCTCCATTCTAAATTTTTCAGACCATGCAATTAACGGACGAAATAACAACTGATCATATAAAAAAATAACCACCACCATGGTCAATATCGCATAAATAACCGCATGCATATCGCGTTGATCAATAGCAATTGCAATGTAAGAGCCAACACCTGGTAAACGAATTTCTTGATGGGCAACAGCAATGGCCTCAGAAAAAACCACAATAAACCAACTGGCCGACATCGAAACCATCATGTTCCAAAGCAAGTTGGGAATGGCATAAGGCAATTCTAAACGCCAAAAGCGTTGCCAAGCCGATAGTTGAAACATCACCGATACTTCTTTCAAATCAGATGGAACCATTTTTAAAGATTGATAAAAACTAAAGATTATATTCCATACCTGGGCGGTGAAAATTGCAAAAATACAAGCGCATTCTGGGCCCAATAAACTGCCTGGGAATAATTGAATAAAGCCTGTCACTGTTAATGCTGAAAAACTTAAAACAGGAACTGCCTGTAAAACATCAATGGCTGGAATAATTATTTGTTCGGCTTTTCGGCTTTTTGCGGCCCATGCGCCTAAAATCATGCTGACAATAATAGAAAAAAATAAGGCAATAAACATGCGAATCACAGTGCGTAGAGCGTAGCCAGGCAAAACCATCGGTGATAAGGAAATTTGGATAGGTTCGCCCAAAGCATACGGTAAAGCCATTTGATGGCCGGTTTGTGCAAATCCCCACATGGCAATACAAACCAAAGCCAATAACAACACATCAAATCGATTGAATCGTCGACTCACTAATTTTAAGTCACTTGAATAGACATTTTGATCAATCATGGATTCACCTGAAATATAATAAACCGTCTTTGGTGAGATTATTAAACACCCTACAGTCCCCAATGTATCATACGGCCACTTCTACAGCAACAAAATGATGTTTTAAACTCAAAGGTCAAAACCTAGACAACATTAGGGCCTCTCTCGACAACACCCATAAATCACCATAAACTAAAAAAATAACAGGGAGAGAATATGTTTAAAAAAATTATTTTGATTGTCTTTGGAAGCTTATTTTGTACTTTAGTGCAAAGCCTTGAACCAAGTGTAGAAATGCAAGTTTGGATTAACCAAGCCATCATTAATACTTACACCTTCAATGATAAAAATATGCAAGAAAGACAAAAGGATATGGCAAAAGATTTTACAGCAGAAGCCTGGAAAGCCTATCTGACTTCTATTAAAGATAGCAATATTGTGACACAAGTGACCAAAAACCATTATCAGGTTAGTGCTGTTGCCACCCTCCCGCCAGAAATTACTCCCGATCCCAATGGTAAAACCTGGGCAGCAAGCATGCCTATATTGGTCAAATACAAAAATGATGATCAGGTGCAAACACAAAATCTTGATATTACCTTGCAAATTGTTATGGAAGATGACCATTTTGCAATTCAACAATATCAAGCCAAAGTTTTAGACAAACCATGTCTTTGTCAACAAGCCTATTATCCAAAAGTAACAATTGCCTAAAAACACTTGTTCTTACGGATATTTCTTGGTAATAATCTTTAAACCCGACTCAACAAGGAATGTTTTTTATGTCGATTGTAAAACAAACACCCCTTTATCCTATCCATCAAAAATATCAGGCAAAATTTGTTGAATTTCATCATTGGTTAATGCCACTGCATTATGGTTCTGCCATTGCAGAACACATGGCCGTTAGAGAAAACGCTGGGGTATTTGATGTTTCACACATGACCATCATTGATATCATGGGGGCTGGGTGTCGCCAATTCTTGCGTCATATTATGACCCGAGATGTCGATGAAATTAAACATATTGGTGGCGCTTGCTATACCTGCATGTGTAATGAGCATGGTGGCATTATTGATGATGTCTTAATTTATTATCGCGCACCTGATAGTTATCGATTGATTTTCAATGCTGCAACCCAGCAACGCGTCATTGAATGGCTTAATTTACAAGCACAACACTTCAGTATTGGTATGCAAATTCGCCAAGATTTATGTATGCTGGCTATTCAGGGTCCAAAAGCATTTGAAAAAACACTAGAATTACTCAGTCCCTATCAATTAGACATGGTCAGTACCCTAAAGCGTTTTAATAGTATTGAAGACCATCAATTCTTCTTTAGTCGAACAGGTTACACCGGTGAAGATGGTTTGGAATGCATTATGCCAAAAGATGAGGCTATTGCTTTCTTTGAGAAAATTTTAAAAGTAGGTATTCAACCCTGTGGACTGGCCGCTAGAGACAGTTTACGCCTGGAGGCAGGCCTTATGCTCAATGGTCAAGACATGGATGAACATACCACACCACTGAGTGCTGCCTTAGATTGGACTATTTCTTGGAAAGCTCAAGACCGTGAATTTATTGGCAAATCAGCTATTCAAACCGCAAAAGACCAAAACAATATCCCAAGGCTTATAGGTTTGGCTATTGAGGAACAAGCCATCTTAAGACATGGTCAAAAAGTCATTCAAGCTCATAAAGTCATTGGTCATATCACCAGTGGCATTTATTCACCTTGTTTACAAAAATCCATAGCATTTGCAAGAGTACAAGGAGATATTTCAAGCGAAGATCTATTCGTAGAAATTCGTGGACAACTTTACCCTGTAAAGCAAACCAATACCCGTTTTTATACCAGTTCATCAAATCAATAAGGATGTAGAATATGACAACATTACAAAATTTACGCTTTACCAAAACTCATGAATGGTTGGATGTGGAAGCCCAACCCATGACCATGGGTATTACCGATCACGCCCAAAACTTACTGGGCGATATCGTGTTTGTGGAATTACCAGAGGTAGGGCAAAAGGTTCAAGCAGGCCAGGAAATTGGCGTTTTAGAATCTGTAAAGGCCGCTGCTGATTTTTATGCCCCAATATCAGGTACTATCACGGATGTGAATTTACAAATCAAAAATCAACCAGAACTCATCAATCAAGACCCCTATATGCAGGGTTGGTTATGTAAAATCATGCCTGATAATCATGAACAAACCAGCAACCTTCTGAATGAAAATACTTATCATCAAGAAATAGCACAGGATTAATACCATGTCTTTTATTCCCCACACACCAAAAGATTGTCAAGAAATGTTGGAGGCCATTGGCATTCAAGATATTTCTGAAGTTTTTAGTGAAATTCCCAAAAGCTTACCCCGACCAAAATTAGCCAGTATCCCAGAGGCACTGAACGAAACAGAAATGTTACAACATGCTTTTGAGATCACAAAAAATATACCGTTGATGCGCTGTTTTATGGGGGCAGGATGTTACGACCATATGATTCCTGCTGCGGTATGGGATATCGCCACGCGCGGGGAATTTTTAACATCGTATACGCCCTATCAAGCCGAGGTTAGTCAAGGTACATTGCAAGTATTGTATGAATTTCAATCCATGATTGCTGAAATCATGGGATTAGATGTAGCAAATGCATCACTTTATGATGGTGCAACTGCACTTGCTGAAGCTATTTTGATGGCCAAACGTCTCCAAAAAAACAACAGCAGTCATAAAGTGTTGATTCCCAAAAGCTTACATCCTCATTATCAAGAGGTGTTAAACAGTATTTTAAAACAACAAAATATTGAAATTGAGACACTTCCTTTTGATACAAAACTTGGCATCACTGATGTGCAACAGCTCTCAAGTATTCCAACCCAAGATTATTTTGCAGTGGTTATACTACAAACTAATTTTTTCGGACAAATCGAATCTTTTGACGCCATGACTACATGGGCTAAACAACATCAATTAATAAGTATTGCTTGTGTAAATCCATTGCTACAAAGCGTTTTAAAAGCACCTGGTCAATGGGGAAGTGATGGCGTGGATATCGCCTGCGGTGAAGGTCAGCCTTTAGGAATTCCTATGGGTTCTGGTGGCCCACTTTTAGGCCTTTTAGCTTGCAAAAAAGAGCATGTTCGACAAATGCCAGGACGTCTTGCAGGCCGAACGGTTGATAGTCATCAAAAAGATGGTTTTGCTTTGACTTTACAAGCTCGTGAACAACATATCAGACGTGGAAAAGCCACTTCCAATATTTGTACCAATGTTGGATTAAATGCAACAGCATCAACTATTTTCATGAGCATGATGGGGCCTGAAGGCTTAAAAACCATGGCTGAAAATAGTTTTCATCATACGCATCTTTTAAGTGAAAAGCTTTGTGCTATCAAAGGTGTTAAAAAAGTCTTTTTTGGCCCTTATTTTCATGAAGCGCTGATTCAATTTCCTATATCTACCCAAAAAATTCTTCAACAATTAGAAAAAGCAAATATTTTGGGTGGCTTGGAAATGGAAACTTATTTTCCTGAATTCAAAAATACTTTATTAATTTGCGCCACAGAAAAAAGAAATGCGCAAGAAATTGAAGAATTTGCTCAAGCCATTCATAAAGCTTTGGAAAACCATTCAACCACTGAAAGTTGTACTGTAGGAGCTTAATATGTTAATTTTTGAACAATCAAATCCTGGCAGAACAGCAAGCGCCCAATTACCCAAAAAACAAGGCGCCATTGATTTGCCCAAAGAACTCTTGAGAAAGCAATCTCCTCGCCTTCCAGAATGCTCTGAATTACAGGTGATTCGCCACTACACAAGACTTTCACAAAAAAACTTTTCAATAGACACCAATTTTTATCCCTTGGGCTCTTGCACAATGAAATACAACCCGCGTGGTGTTCAAAAAGCAGCTCTTGATACCCATTTCCAACAACGCCATCCTTTAACAGCCCCTCATTTGAGTCAAAGCCTGTTAAAAATTATTGATGATTTACAAACTTATCTGTGTGACATCACGGGTATGAAAAAAATCTCTTTAACACCAATGGCCGGCTCCCAAGGGGAGTTTGCAGGGGTTGCCATGATCAAGGCATACCATGAAAGCAAAGGCGATTTTGAGCGAACTCAAATTCTAATTCCAGATGCCGCCCATGGTACCAATCCAGCGTCTGCCGCGATGTGTGGTATGGAAATCATTGAAATACCTACTGGAAAAGATGGTGACATTGATATTGAAATATTAAAAAAACACCTCAGTCATAAAACAGCAGGGATTATGCTCACCAACCCTTCGACACTAGGGCTTTTTTCAAAAAACATCATCGAAATTGCGGGTCTTGTGCATCAAGCAGGGGGTCTTTTGTATTATGATGGTGCCAATCTCAATGCCATTGTTGGTGAAGTAAGACCTGGAGACATGGGATTTGATGTGATTCATTTGAATTTACATAAAACATTTGCAACACCTCATGGTGGTGGTGGACCTGGTGCAGGCCCTGTCGCTGTCAATGAAAAATTAGTGCCTTTTTTACCCTTGGGATTTGTAGAAAAAAATGCCCAAGGCTATGAATGGGCTACAGCTGACACACACCCTAAATCCATTGGCCGTTTGTCTGGCTTTATGGGAAATATCAATATGTTACTTCGAGCCTATTTTTATATACGCACTTTGGGTCGTGATGGTGTCAAGCGTATTGGGCAATATGCATCACTCAATGCCAATTATCTTTTAAAAAGATTACAAGCATGTGGTTATCAAGCAGCATATCCAGACCGTCGCGCAAGTCATGAGTTCATTATCACGCTACAATCGGAAAAAGCTCAATATGGCATCACGGCCATGGATGTAGCAAAAAGGCTTTTAGATTTTGGTTTTCATGCACCAACAACCTATTTCCCATTACTTATTCCTGAATGTCTGCTCATCGAGCCCACAGAAACTGAATGTAAAGAAGAGTTGGATGCATTTATTAAGGCCATGCAGGAAATCCGCTATGAAATCACCCATGATAGTGCCAAATTAAAACAAGCGCCTTATAGTACATCGGTCTCGAGACTTGATGATGTCAAAGCAGCTCGTGAATTAAATTTAAATTATTTTGGAGTTTAAAATGGCACGACTTACATCAACCTTAATTTTAAGTACTGGCATTGCCTTAAGTGGTTTATTTATTGGTTTAGGATTTTTATCCGCAAAAAACCCTTTGCATTTTGTTGAAGTCAAGGGACTGGCTGAAGAAGTGGTGAAATCCAATGAGGCAATTTGGACCTTAAATATCAAGCTTGTCAATAATGATTTAAATGCTTTGTATGAAAGTATATCCAAAGCACAACAGTCGACTAAAGATTTTCTAATTCACCAAGGGTTTAAAGAATCAGAACTGACCATGAATCCTGTTTCGGTCATGGATAATCAAAGTGTTAACTACAACAATAACCAAGACATTCCTCGATACAGCGTTGATACAGGTATTACTGTCAGCAGTGCTCATGTGGATTTGGTTGCCCAAGCAATTCAAAAAACAGGAGAACTGGTTGCACAAGGTGTGGTTGTCACTTCTTCCAATGCAACCTATCGGTTCACTCAACTCAATGATATTAAACCTAAAATGTTAGAGGCAGCAACACAAAGCGCAAGAATTGCGGCCGAGAGTTTTGCCAAAGACTCTAAAACGTCTTTAGGTAATATTCGACATGCTTCTCAAGGTCTTTTTACCATCACCGATGCCAATTCATCTTTTGACTCAGGCAATTCCATTCTTAAAAAAGTAAGAATTGTAACCACTGTAGAGTATCAATTGAATTAACCGCTAAGCGCTCTAATGCTAAAATTAGAGCGCTTAATCTCAGTGACACTCACAAGAAGTTACTAAAGGGCTTAACTGCTTACAAATATCGACACCATTGGCACCACAATGTGTTTGGCACTCACTCATTTGACTACTGTTACAATTTGGGCATGCGCCAAGATTTGCTTGAGAGCATTCGTTTGATGCCCCATGGCATTCACAATACGCAGTATCTGGTCCCGTTGAATCACAGATATCAACACCATTAGCGCCGCATTGTTGTTGACAAGTACTCATTTGAGAACTGCTACAAGGGGGACAATCGGCTAAATTAGCTTCTGAACAAGCAGTCGATTGCGCAAATACTATGCTATTAAAAAACATCACACCCGCAACAAAAAATATTTTTTTCATAATTTTTATCAACTTAGTCCATGAAGTACTTATATAATTTTTATCAAAAAGACTGGTAATTAGTCAATGTTGTGCAAAAAAATGTTATGATTCACATCAACCATAAAATAAGTTAAGATAGTTTAGCGTCATTTGAGATGGATGCTCAAAAATCAACAAAACTAAGGATAGTTTTATGAACAGCAAAACTTTTTCACAACGATTTAATCGAGAGTTGTCTGTCAATGGTTTTCCAGATGATTTAACTGAAAAAACAAAAGCTGTTGCAAAAGTATTTGGGGTCTCCCGACATTTGGCCAATGCTATGTTATTTGGTTATAGTCTCCCAAATCTTGAGCAATTGGATAGAATTGCTGAAATTTTAGAAGTATGCCCTTTATGGCTAAGTGGTCAAACCGAACGACGCAAAGCTTATTCAAAAGAGGCTTTGTCTGAGTCATAACATTTTGAGATCCCCATGGAGTGTTTAAGTTTTTGTATCGCCGATCAAATTGATCTAAATCGTTTGGATATTCATATGAAACAAAAATATCCCGACTTTATAATCTCCCGATCTCGTGATGTTGTTAAATTAAAAATGGAAAGTGAAAAACCCATTTTAATTTTTGTGTTTAAAAATGGCACTGTTGTCTCTTGGGGCATACAACGCTATCGAATCAAGCCCTATCTCAAACAGTTCACCTTATTTTCAGCGCGGCCACTGGGCATTCAAACCCACGATGAGTTTAGTTATAGTCTTGGTAAAAAAACAGAAATCACCCCCCATGGTTACTATGACGTTGATTGTCTGACGATTGAAGAAGATATCGATGATGAAGATATTCGTTTGAGTCTTTCTTATGGTTTTTCTCAATCGGTTAAACTGCAATATTTTGAAACATTGCAAGAAAATCTTATTGAAAAATACACGCCATTTATTACCAATCTCTCCAATAAAGGGGAGATGTATATCAGTCGTAATAGCATCCGGCAAATTATCGGTGAAATTTTAGTGGCTAAAAGTGAAATGAATTTAATCAGTAACTTTTTATACCATCCCAAGTTTTTCTGGCGTCACCCAAGCCTTGAGGAGTATTACACACTCCTAGAACGGTATTTGCATATTCAACGACGAATCAACGCGATTAACCATCGACTCGATACACTCAACGAAATATTTGACATGTTCAATAGTTACCTTGAAAATAGGCACTCAACCAGCCTTGAACTCATTATTATCGCCTTAATTGCGATTGAAATTGTTTTTGGCGTACTCAACTTTCATTTTTAATTGCATTTATGAACAACACCAAACAAACAGAAATTCTAAGCGGTATTGGTATTTTTTTTGCTGTATGGACTCTGACATTTCTTTACAGTAGCCTCATGCAACCCGTTGGCTTTTCTCAACATTATTGGTTTACCGCTACAGCCTTTTTTATTGCCACCGGCTGCCTTTTAAGTAGTTTTATTATTAAGCAGCCTGTTGCTATTGCTCCAGGCCTAGGGGTTGGTTGGTTTGCAGCGCATCAAATATTACCACAAAGTCATTTACTTAATTTTTATTTGTGTATTTTTGTCACAGGCATCATTTTAATGGTGATTAGCCAACTTAAAGCCATTAAAAAAGCCAATCAATTATTACCCAATTATTTACAAGCCACCATGAGTATAGGCATTGGAACCTTATTTATGCGACTGGCATTAGAGCAGCAATATCAGCACATGCAAAGCTTTTATAGCTCTCTTTTATTTGTTGGCACCATCTTTTTACTACTTTTTTTTAAAATTCGCCAAAATCGCTGGGGTTCATTAATCACCGTTGCATGCATTATCATCCTGGGATTGTTACTCCAAGTGACTCACTGGCATGGTGTTTTTTCAAAACCAACGCCTTTAAAAACAGCTTTTGACTTATCTTCATATGATATCAACTGGCATATCCTTGCACGGCAAATCTTGGAAATGAGTTTATTTTCATTTTTTGATGTGGCAACAGGTATATTCTGCTTAAGACAAATCACTATTGCCTTACACATGCATACCCATGAAAATATTTTATCCAAAGGCTATCTCACCACTGGTTTAAACAATCTTTTATCCAGCTTTTTTTTATGCGGGCCGAATACTGTTTTTATAGAAAGCGCTTTTGGCATGCAACTGGGGGGACGCAAACCCTTAACCTTATGGGTAACAAGCTTTTGTTTCATCATTTTTATTTTTTGTTTTCCATTGGGGCAAATGATTCCAAAAGAATTATTCCGAGGCATTTTTTTCTTTATTGGCTTATCCTTACTGGCACCCATTTACCAATTTAAAAAACAAACCCTTCTGGAAAATGCTATCAGTATTTTGTTGATAGCAATAATTATCGCCACCAAATCGATTCTGAATGGTTTATTGATTGGGATTATTTTGCATTATGTTTATTTGCATCAGCAAAAAACCCCCATAGAAAAAATAAATCATCTCATTACTGCATTGGCGATGTGCTCATTAATTCTAAAATTTATTTAAAATACTATGCTAAACTTCACATAGGGAAATTTAAAAGATTATCATCATGTTAGAAGTGACTCATCTGAATAAAAATCAATTTCAGGATTTACTGGCACTGCAATCGCTTATCCAAAAAAAAGAAAAAAACAATGCGCCAATTTACACGCACATCATAAGAAAAGAGCGCCCCTATGCTTGTAATGTTTTAATTTACGAAGGGCGAGAACTCATTGGATTTTCAAGTCGTTTTTTATTTCATGAAGGCCAAGTGGAACTGAGCTTAATCATTCACCCCAAATACAAAACACCTTTCATGGCCAAAAAACTTCTAACCCCCTTGTTAAAATTCATACCCCAAAATTACAAAAATACCGTTGTGATTGCCACCCCGCATGGTCAAAAACCAGACATCAAACCCACTGCAAATTGGACCTATATGCACAGCTCTCATCGCTTACAATGGCAAGGTGTTGCTAAAAAGCCTGCCCACAATGAGGAATTAGAAATCATCAAAGCAGCACCCGAACATTTTCAAGTTTTCCAAAATATTATTTACACCTGCTTTCCAAATAGCACGGAAATGGCGCCAGAAATCTATGCTATGCTCATGGAAAACCCGCAAGTTCAAATATTTTTACTCAAAAAACAAAATGAATTTGTTGGCGCCATTCAAATCAATCATGAAAATAAATCTTATCGCATCAGCGATATATCGATTTTACCCAATCATCGACAATCAGGTTTAGCTCGGTATTTATTGTTAAATATTTGTCACCAACTGCAAGTTAAACAACAAATGATAGTTTTAGATGTTGAAAGCACCAATCGAGATGTTTTGGCATGGTATCAACGCTTAGGCATGAAAGAAACCAATGTCAGTGATTTTTGGCGCATTCCTTATCAAGATATTTTTTAAAATCATCCATTTATCCATCGCAAGTCTGATATGGTTTCAGTATAATATTTTAAACTTATAATTATAGAGAAAATCATGCTGACGGTTGCTGAAATTGCACAATTATTAAAAGCCCCTTTCTTTGGCGATGGTGATACACCAATACATGGATTATCACCACTGGATGAAATTTACCCTAACCACTTGGTTTTTGCTGATGGGGCCGCCAATTTGGCACTTGCCTTTGAATCAGATGCTGCAGCTGTTATTGTGACAGAAGAGCCTATCAACTTTAATAAACCCATTATTATTTTTAATAATCCTATGATGGCATTTGTGGAATTGATGGCCGTATTTTATCCCATGCCTGAGCCCAGCAAAACCATTCATCCAACTGCATACATTGCTGATGATGTGGAATTGGGTGATGGAGTGAGCATTGGTGCTTATGCCGTCATTGAAAGTGGTACAAAAATCGGAAAAAATACCATCATTCACCCGCATGTAGTCATCGGCCAAAACTGCGAGATTGCGAATGATTGTGAAATATATTCCCATGTCACCATTTATCCGAAAACTGTATTACATACAAATGTCATCATTCATGCTGGCTCTGTGGTAGGTTCCGATGGCTTTGGCTACAAAATGTTTAATGGCGCTCATCATAAAATTCCTCATGTTGGCCATGTTGTCATTGGTGCAAATGTGGAAATTGGTGCAAATACCGTTATTGACCGAGCGACACTGGGTACAACACGTATTGGCAAAGGCACTAAAATTGACAACTTGGTACAAATAGCACACTCGGTTAAACTCGGTGAGCACAATATCGTTTGTGCTTTTACCGGTATTGCCGGCAGTTCTCGAAGCGGCAACCACGTTGTATTTGCTGCCAATGTTGGTGTCAGTGACCATGTTAAAATTGATGATGAAGTTGTTCTTGGTGCAAGAACTGGTGTGCCACCTAAAAAACACCTGAAAAAAGGCCACACTTATTTAGGCAACCCAGCACGCCCTAAAGAAAAAGCCCTTGAGCAAGAGTTTTCTACCACGCGTATTCCTTTTATGCGCAAACATATACAAACTCTTCAAGATAAAGTGGGAAAAATCGAAGAGCAAATCCAAAAATTAACAGAAGAAATTGAATAATGACTGCAACCCCTTGTATTTTAATTGATGGCTCGTCTTTTTTTTATCGAGCCTTTCATGCTTTACCCCCACTGGTTAATTCTAAAGGCCAACCCACAGGTGCAATTTATGGTGTGGCCAATATGGTCAAAAAGATTCTCCAGCAGTATCAACCTGAATTAATCGCCGTCATATTCGATGCACCCGGCAAAACCTTTCGAGATGACATTTATCCAGAATATAAAGCCCATCGCCCACCAACACCTAATGATCTGAAAACACAATATGAACCCTTGGTGGATTTACTCAAAGCCATGGGTATTCACGTATACGCAATTTCTGGTGTTGAAGCTGATGATGTCATCGGCACTTTGGCAAGACAGGCCGAAGAAAAAAATATTCCCGTTTGTATTGCCACTGGCGACAAAGACTTTGCTCAAGTGGTCAACGCCCATGTGAGACTGTATAACTCCATGTCAGAACAATGGTTAGATGAAATAAAAATTGAAGAAAAATATGGTATCAAGCCCACACAATTTATTGACTATTTAACCTTAACCGGTGATAGCGTGGACAATATCCCCGGGGTGCCTAAATGCGGCCCCAAAACAGCCACCAAATGGCTGCAAACTTATCACACCTTGGATAATTTAATATCTCATGCTGATGAAATTACTGGAAAAATTGGTGAAAACTTAAGAGAAGCCATTCCCTTATTGCCCATGAGCAAAGAACTGGTGACCATTCGTTGTGATTTAGACTTGCCTTTTAGTCTTGATGAACTGCATCCACAGCCAGAAAATACACAGGCCTTGTTTGATATTATCTCGCATCTGGAATTTAAAACTTGGATGAAAAAACTCCAAGAGCAAAAAGTCACATCGACACCTGAATTGACAAAAACATTCAGTAAAACTGCAATTATTGATGACCTCAATCTTCTCAATGACTGGCTTAAAACGCATGTACAAAAAGATACGGCTTTGGTCGTGGATTTAGAGACAACCAGTTTGGATACACTAACTGCAGAAATTGTTGGGATATCTTTATGCACTCAAGACACCAATAGCATTTATATTCCATTGGCACACCTCAATGGCCAAAATGCTTCTTTGCCAGAAACATTGGCGATACTTAAACCTTATTTGGAAAATCCCCAGATTGCCATAATTGGGCAGAATCTTAAATATGATATGAATGTTTTAAAAAAATATGACATTGTGCTGCAAGGTATTGCCTCTGACACGATGTTAGAATCATATATTCATAACAGTGCCTCTAATCGCCATGATTTAGCAACACTGGCCAAAACTTATTTGCATCAAGATTCCATTAGTTATGAGGATTTAACAGGAAAGGGTAGTCAACAAATTCCATTTGCTGAGGTTTCCATTGAAAAAGCTGCAGAGTATTCTGGAGAAGATGTGCAATTGACATACCTTCTTCATCAATATTTCAAAGAGCATTTCAGCCCTAAAGAATTCAATTTATTAAAAAATATTGAAGTCCCCCTTGAAACTGTTCTTGCCGATATGGAATATACTGGTGTTGCTATCAATGTGCCTTTACTTAAAGAACAAAGCGCTATTTTAAAAGCGCGTTTACAGGATTTAGAGCAAAATGCTTGGCGTCTTGCAGGGGTTGAATTTAATTTACAATCGCCTAAACAATTGGCTGATATTTTTTATAATAAAATGCAACTGCCCATTATTGAACGAACTCCCAGCGGTCAACCCTCAACCGCAGAAGAGGTTTTATTAACTCTGGCGCATCAGTATGAATTGCCAGCAATTATTTTAGAGCATCGACGCTTGTCAAAATTGGTATCGACATATCTGGATGCATTGCCTAAAAAAGTGCACCCCCTCACAGGTCGTGTGCATACTTCTTATAATCAAGCAGTAACGGCAACCGGTCGCCTATCCTCCAGTGATCCGAATTTACAAAACATCCCCATTCGCACCAATGAAGGGAAAATAATTCGACGGGCTTTTATCGCCAAACCCCATTATCGTCTTGTCACTGCCGATTACTCTCAAGTTGAATTACGCATCATGGCGCATTTGTCAGAAGACCCTCGATTGCTTCAAGCGTTTCAAAATAATCATGACATCCACCAGGCCACTGCCAGTGAGATTTTTGGTGTTGCCATCGATGAAGTTACCGCTGAACAAAGAAGACAAGCCAAAGCGATTAATTTTGGCCTTATCTATGGCATGTCAGCGTTTGGATTAGCCAAACAATTGGATATAGCCAGAAGTGAAGCACAAACCTATATCAATCGGTATTTTGAACGTTACGCTGGGGTTTTGGCTTACATGGAAAAAGTAAAAGATAAAGCCAAACAATTGGGTTACGTTGAAACCATATTAGGCCGACGCTTGTATCTTCCTGAAATTCAAAGCAAAAATGTAGCCAGACAAAAAGCCGCTGAACGCATTGCCATCAACGCGCCAATGCAAGGAACAGCTGCAGATATCATCAAAATTGCCATGAATAACCTTCATACTTGGTTAAAACAATCCGATGTTCGTGGCTCGATGATTATGCAAGTGCATGATGAATTGATCTTTGAAATTCATGAAGCAGATGTTGCTAAATTCATGCCTCAATTACAACACATGATGGAACATGCATTAGAACTGAAGGTTCCCTTGTTGGTCAACATGGGCAGCGGCCTTAACTGGGATGAGGCCCATTAGATGACAGCAAAGGCGTTGACTCATCATCCGGTTGCTTAGCATCACCTTCTTGACGAGGTTCAGGTTTTTTTATTTTAAAGACCTGAGCCATATCCTCTAAGTTTGCAATTTGTTTAGCAAGTAACTGAGCCCGTTCGTGCTCTTCACTGGGATCAATGGGTGGGTTTTCAAAATAAATGCTTTTCATCGGTTGTTTTAGACGGTTTTGAACCCATCGATAGGCATACATCAAATACATGGCTAGACAAAAAATTATGGACAAAAATGTGCTGTCTTTCGATTGTAAACAACATTCTTGCCAAAAAGTTAATGAAACCCCCTTTAGTTTAAGCTCATGGATAAGCTCAGGCGAAAGCTCATACACTGCAAAAATATCAAGTCTTAACCTTTGAAAATTTTTAGGTGGGTAAGATTCTATAATTTTTACAAGGTTTGTCAGATCGTTCGTGCGAAGAGCTGCAATTAACAAACGTTCTCTATTGTAATCATCAAAATCAATTTGATTGTCTTTGTAAAACTTTATCAAAGAGCTTGTAATTTGATGTTGCTTATTATTTAAAGCATGAATTAATAAATTAGTTGCTCGTCTTAAACCATTGTTTGCAAGTAACGTTAAGTCTTTGCTAACAGTATCCTTACATAAATCTAAAACTTGGTCAAATAACTCTGGATGTTGCCCAGATATCGCACTCGTTAATAGCACAATGGATTCACCTTCCATCTTATCCATTATTGTTTTAAATTCTTTTTTTTTTAATAAATCATTAAATATTTTATAACTTCCACATAAGAGACTAAAATAAATTATTTCTTTAACGAAGCATTCATTCAAATCATAGTTATAGACATAGGTTGTTAATAGTTTGTCAACGATTTTATCTGATTTAAAAACTATGGCTCTTTTTAAAGTATCTACCGTTATTTTCTCAGGACAATATGCCAGGTAATCAGGATCATCAATAAATATTGATAAATCAAAACTATCGTAAGATTTATCATTGAATTTAGTCCCCAGTTGATTATCAACAAGCTTGTGAAAACTTGTTTTATCTCTTAAAGGTTTTGGACCATCTCCTTGCTGAAATACTTGGATAGACATGCCCATGATTTTTCCAAAAAGCAGTGCTTCTTGTAAAGCAGATACCAAAGATTTTTCGCTTTCTTTAGTAATTACGCCTAATCTTTGATTAGGATCATACAATTCATATTCTTTGCCTTTACGAGTGATATACACGATGTGATTGAAGCTCGTAATAGCAACTATTTCATCTTCTCTCAAATTTAATTCTTTAAAAAAAGAAATCCATTTTGAGTCAGTCATTACCGCCCCAAAGACAAAAGAGGGCTTGATAGGCTCGTCTTTTTTTGAAGTGGAAAATAATTGATAGGATTGCTTTTGACTAAAATCTAAAAAGAAATCTTCGGGATTGTAAAAAATCATTAAGCGTGCGATCATCGCCAAAGCTTCATCTGGCTTTTGGATTAATTTTTCTAAATCCTTAAAAAACTCGTCTTTTTTATTCATCAGAAAGTACTCAATGGCTAAAAACACCAAGCCATTACAGATACCGGCAGCATTCAATTCAAGAGAAATCTTACTTTTTTTTAAATGCTTATTGACCCTGCCAATGAGTCTTCCTTGTGAAATATCTTTGAAGAAATTAAACATGTTAGCAATCGCATTTTCATCCTATTCTTATGTTTATTTTAACACATAAAAATACTTTTTGATTAAATACAAGTCTAACTGATACGGAAATGTTGCGCCAATAATTAATTTATGGCGTCCAAGTTTTAATACCTTCTTGAGTGGCCATGACGACCCTATCGGCAATTCGGTGGGCAAATATCCCATTTTCTAAAACGCCAACGATTTGATTAATTTTATCCTCAATGACTTTGGGCTCCAAAAGCTCTAACTGGTAGACATCTAAAATAATGTTCCCGTTATCCGTTACAAAACCATCTCGATAACTTGGGCTGCATTTTAGTTTCATCAGCTCCCTAGCAACGGCACTTCTGGCCATCGGTAAAACTTCTACTGCAACGGGAAAGTCGCCCCAGTACTGTACAAACTTGGATTCATCAACAAGACAAATGAACTGTTTGGCATAGGTGGCTATAATTTTTTCTCTGGTTAACGCCCCACCACCGCCTTTTTTCATTTCACCACGAGGATTAATTTCATCAGCGCCATCCACATAAACTGCAATTTGACCAGCAACATTCATGTCAATCACAGGAATGCCTTTTGCTTTCAAACGATTGGCGGTTTCATGAGAACTGGCAACACAGGCATCAATTTTATGTTTGATGCTGGCCAACTCGTCGATAAAATAATTGACCGTGCTACCGCTCCCAACACCAATGATCATATCTTCTTCTATGTATTGAAGTGCAGCTTGCGCTGCCATTTTTTTTAATTCATCCTGTGAACGCATGTTTTTGTCTCCTTAAATCGCAAAAAATTGACGTTGTTCATGCCATGGACTGGTTAGATATTCGTATGAAAAAATACTCACCAAACCAACACCTATGGTCAAGGATATTCCTCCAAGAATTGCTAAAAAAGTGCTCCATTGCGCAAGCATTAATATACCCATCATTGAAATGCCTAAACCATAGCCTGCAAACATCATAGCATGAGAAATTTCTTGATGATAATATTCCAAAACTATCGCTTTCAATTCCTCTGACAATTGTACGCTTTGCGGTAAAAATTGAATGTCTAGACGTTTTTGTGCCAACAATGAACGATAAAACTCTGCACTATCTTTTGGGTTTAATAAATTTCCAGAAATGAACATTAAGTATTTCGATTCCATAGAAGAAATTAATAGCATTAAAGCCCCTGAGCTTTTAAAAGTATCGGTACTCAACGCAAAAAAATGATTGACCAGATTTTGATAATTCAAAGTATAGTCAAATTGTAATTTCAACCGAAGGGTTGCACGGTCTTGGATAGCCTTGATAGCACTGAGTGCTCGATGTAACAAAGTATCTTCACAAATGACTTCTTTCACCCTTTTCGGTAAATAGCCCTGTAATGTTTGGAAAAATTGCTCAATAAAAACATCGCAGGCGCGCTGATTTTTAGCATCATGTTTCACGATGCTGCCGCCTTTCTCAAGAACATGGATGAAAAAAATAGTATCGCGCTTAAGTGGCAACGCCACTTCATCAATGGTTTGAAAAAAATCTTTTTTGGCCTCAATATCATTGGTATTAATTATTTTTTCGACTTGTCGAGTGACCAATTGAGACATTAAAGAATAATTCCTTTTTTCAGACTCGGAAAATTGCTGTATCTTATCTCGAACATTTTCATCAAAAACATAACAAACTCCTCATCAAATAGTTCTTTTAAAAAAAACCAAAACCGTTTTATACTGGAATTAGAACTCCTTCACAAGAGCTATCATGATCTATGACAATATATTGCAAACGATTGGCAAAACACC
>DHHZ01000088.1 GCA_002403515.1 Legionellales bacterium UBA4759
GATCTAGTAAACCACATCACCAGAAGTGAATCGACCTGCATTGAAATAACGGTAACCCACATCAAAACTAAAGCGGTCAGTCACTTGCCAATCTAAACCTGCATTCAATTGCCATGCAAATGATGCAATCATTGTGTCTTGTAAAACACTAGTAACGTAATTACCTTCATCTGAAATAGCATGGAAATTTGAAACAGTGTTGTAAGAAACCCCAATTCCGCCACCGATAATTGGTTGAATATAACCGTAAGGTCCCATGTCTCTTACCAATCTATTGGCTAATTCTGGATGAGTATCTTCTAAACCTTTGGCGTATAATGTACCACTAAACATTAAAGAATTGCTGGTTAGATTAAAATAACGAGTATTGGGTCCTAAAGGATTAGCAACCCCAGTAACCAGATACGTTAAATGTTTATTGTAGTGATATTGCCCACGGAGCATAGCTTGCATCAACTTTTAATAAAGGACTCACCGTATATCCAAGACCTGCCATATAAATTGGCACTGTTCCTAAAGAACTATTATAAGTTGTGGTGGGAACATTCCAACGGTTATATTGTGGTTGGTAGTCTATTTTGGCGGTATTTGAAAAGCTTGCGCCTGTGCCAAATTCAACAAACCATGGCATACAAGAAGCATCCGGACAAGTTTTAACTTCTCCCATAGTTCCAGCAAAAGCAGTGCCGACTAAACTCGACAAACACAACATCGCAGCAACATTTTTTTTCATAGCATTCCTTTGTTATCATTATTTTAACAAAAAAAACTATCAGCATAAACTCTGACTGTCAAGCCTGATTAGATTTTGCAATTGGATTTCCTATGCCCCATAGCAAAAAAGACTCTGCAATGGATGTGCATCAATTTTTTTTAATATCAAAAAAATATGCCCATTAGAAAATGGGCATTATAAATGCATTTTATAATATACTGGTGTGGAGTATACCCTACATTTTAAAAATACTTAGAAAGCAACTTTAGCTGTGAAATAGATTTCATTCGCTGATAAAGTCGCATTCCAATTTGGAGTCCAATTAGGAGTCATAAATGTGCCTGAAATGCTGGTATGAGTTACTCTAGCATCCCCAGAATTGAATCGACCTGCATTGAAATATCGATAGCCGACATCAAAACTAAAGCGGTCAGTGACTTGCCAATCTAAACCTGCATTCAATTGCCATGCAAATGATGCAATCATGGTATCTTGTAAAACGCTATTCACATACGCACCATCATCAGAAATACCATGGAAATTTGTAACAGTGTTGTAAGAAACCCCGATACCACCACCGATAATCGGTTGAATATAACCGTAAGATCCCATATCTCTTACCAATCTATTGGCTAATTCTGGATGAGTATCTTCTAAACCTTTGGCGTATAATGTACCACTAAACAATAAAGAATTGCTGGTTAAATTAAAATACCGGCTACCTGGGCCTTGTGGGTTAGCACTACCAGTGTTGATATATTCAAAATGATTATTATAAATATATTTACCTCTGAAAGCATAACTTGCATCAACTTTTAATAAAGGACTCACCGTATATCCAATACCTGCCATATAAATTGGCACTGTTCCTAAAGAACTATTATAAGTTGTGGTGGGAACATTCCAACGGTTGTATTGTGGTTGGTAGTCTATTTTGGCGGTATTTGAAAAGCTTGCGCCTGTGCCAAATTCAACAAACCATGGCATACAAGAAGCATCTGGACAAGTTTTAACTTCACCCATAGTTCCAGCAAAAGCAGTGCCGACTAAACTCGACAAACACAACATCGCAGCAACATTTTTTTTCATAGCATTCCTTTGTTATCATTATTATTTAACAAAAAAAACTATCAGCATAAACTCTGACTGTCAAGTCTGATTAGATTTTTATCCAATTAAACATAAGTTTGTTCATTCCTCACTTCAATCGAGATAACTTAAAATATCCTTCATGGAAATTTTAGCTTTCTTATCTTTAAATAAGGCCTTATAATTTCAATAATTTATGCTTGGGGGTTACTTATACAATGAACAACATTTTTTCTCTTGCCCAACAACACCAATTTGGAAAGATTCATTTTAAACTTTGTCAAAAAACAGGTATGCGCGCAATTATCGCGATACACAATACCAAACGCGGCCCTGCACTGGGTGGTTGTCGTTTTATAGAATATCACTCTGATGAAAATGCCCTCATTGATGCCCTTCGACTAGCACAAGGCATGAGCTACAAAGCAGCCATGGCTGATTTACCATTGGGTGGCGGAAAATCTGTCATCATCAAACCTAAAGAACATTTCTCCCGCCAAGATTATATGCACTCTTTTGGAGAGTTTGTTGAATCTTTACATGGCGAATATATCACTGCATTAGATTCTGGTACTGAATTAAGTGATATGGATATCATCGCGGAACAGACCTCTTTTTTAGCCAGCAAAACCAATGACTATGGTGACCCATCCCCCCATACTGTTGAAGGGGTGATCGAGGGCATTAAAGCAGCTTGCGCATTTCATTTAAATAAAACTGATTTGACTGGTTTAACCATGGCCATTCAAGGTCTTGGTCATGTTGGACATGGTGTGACAGAACAACTTCAGGCACTGGGTGTGAACTGTATAGTCGCCGATACCAATCCGCTTGCAACACAGTCATTAAACAATGTCACCATTGTGTCAACTCAAGATATTCACAAAGTAGAATGTGATGTGTTTGTGCCATGCGCATTGGGAGGGATTATCAATCCAGATACCATTCCGGAACTGAAATGTAAAATTATCGCCGGTGCCGCCAACAATCAATTGTTAGATAATCCTTGTGCTTACGAGTTACATCAAAAAAATATTTTATTTGCGCCTGACTATGTCATTAATGCAGGTGGTTTAATATTTGCTGCTGGTCGTTATTTAAAAACACCAGATGAAGAAATCCAAGCACAAATCAAACAAATCTATCATCGATTGATTGATATATTTCAAATATCTCAACAAGATAATATCCCCCCTTCTATCCTTGTGGATAGAATTGCTAAGGAAAAAATTGGAGAGCCCGTTTGAGTCATATGAAATACACTGCTCTAACACCAGAGCTTTACCATTATACGCTTGAAGTATCTAGTCAAGAATCTGAATCTCTTAGACAGATTCGTGAGCAAAATGATAAGCATCCTCAAATTCGAATGCAAATTGCGCAAGACCAAGCGCAATTTTTGCAGTTTCTAATTCGTACAGTACATGCAAAACGAATCTTAGAAATAGGCACATTTTTAGGCTATAGCGCAGCTGCCATGGCCGAAGCACTTCCCAAACACGGCCAAGTTGTCACTTGTGATATGGATAAGCATGCAAGCCAAATTGCCCAACATCATTGGGACAATTGCGGTTTGACTAACAAAATTGAATTCAAACTTGGACCTGCCCTTGAGACCATGCAATCTTTGGTTGATAAAAATGAACTGTTCGATTTTATTTTTATTGATGCGGATAAGCGAAATTACCCCCAATATTATCATTTAGCCAAAAAACTCCTCTCACCTGAGGGTATTATTGCAATAGATAATGTCTTTTATCATGGCGAAGTCTGTCAAAAAGAACCATCCAAAAATGGTCATTGCATTGATGTATTTAACCGATTACTTCTTGAGGATAAAGAAGTTTATATCACCATGGTTCCTATTGCTGATGGGTTAAGCCTGGTTCGAAAAAAATAATTCTTACAAGTCCTTGACTTCATGGGTGAACCCCAAAATACTAGATAGTATTGAATAGTTTTAAAGGACTTAAAACATGTATACAAAAGAAAACCCCTGTGCACTAAATGGTTTTGCATTTCTAGAATTTTCAAGCACTCAACCAGAACATGTGCATACGGTTTTTAAACAAATGGGTTTCAGTAAAATTGCCTCCCACCCAGAACAAGCACTGGATTGTTGGCAACAAAATCAAATACTTTTCATCCATAACCACATTCAAAATTCACAAGCCTCACAGCATGCAAGCCTTCATAATTCAGCAGCATGCGCTATGGGCTTTCAAGTTGAGGATGCAGAAAAGTCTTTTAATATTGCCTTGGAACGTGGTGCACAAGAGGCTCAAAGACATCCCATTTATAACCTTCGTGCAATCAAAGGAATTGGTGGCAGTGTCATTTATTTTGCCGATAAACTTTTTAGTGCCTATGAACACCATTGGACAATGAACCCAGATTCTATACAACAAAACTGTGGCTTAGAATTTATAGATCACCTCACACACAATGTCTATCGTGGTGAATTAAAAAAATGGGCTGACTTTTACCACAAAATCTTTAACTTCCACCAAATACGACATTTTAATATCACCGGTCAAATGTCAGGATTATACAGTGAGGCGCTCGAGAGTCCTTGTGGAAAAATTAAAATCCCATTGAACGAATCGAAAGATGAAAAATCACAAATTGAAGAGTTTTTGCATGAGTTCCGTGGGGAAGGTATTCAACACATTGCCCTTCATACTAGCAATATCTATAAAACTGTTGCTCAGATGGAGGAAAAAAATATTCATTTCCTCGATACACCCAATACCTACTTTGAAATGATTTCTAAACGATTGCCTTGGCAAAATGAACCAATTCATGATCTACAAAAACTTAAAATATTAATCGATGGTGGCCCAACACCAGAGCAAGGTATATTGCTACAAATTTTTACTGAAAATATATTTGGTCCTGTTTTTTTTGAAATTATTCAAAGAAAAGGTAATCAAGGATTTGGTGAAGGAAACTTTCAGGCCTTATTTGAAGCAATTGAAAGAGATCAAATTAATCGAGGAGTTTTATGAAATTTGCTAGTAAGAAAAACAACACCTTGGATGGGCAATTATGTCTAGTCAGTAAAGATTTGAAACATTATTTTAGTTTGCAAGATTTATGTCCAAATCTGCAATATGCCATTGACCATTGGGAGCAATTTTCTAAAGATTTTCAAAAACTCTATGACCAACTCAATGCAGGGCAACTGAATCATATTTATCCTTTTAACAGCGCCCTATTTCATGCACCTCTTCCTAGAGCTTATCAATGGGCCGATGGCAGTGCCTATCTCAACCATGTTGAACTGGTTCGCAAAGCTCGTGGCGCTGAAATGCCCAAAGAGTTTTTGACTGATCCACTCATGTACCAAGGGGGAAGTGATCAATTCATAGGCCCTAATGATCCCATCAGTGTGACGAGCGAAGCTTATGGTATTGATTTTGAATCAGAAGTTGCCGTCATTACTAGTCATGTAGCCATGGCCAGTACGCCTGAAGAATGCAAACATAAGATTTTATTACTCATGCTAACCAATGATGTCAGTCTCAGAGAGTTGATTCCGCAAGAGCTTGGTAAAGGCTTTGGATTTTTCCACAGTAAACCCGCGAGTAGTTTTTCACCTGTGGCAGTGACGCCAGATGAGCTCGGCGAGTTTTGGGATGGCGAGAAAGTACATCTGCCATTGTATAGTTACTTAAATCAAGAATTGTTTGGCAAACCCAATGCTGGTATTGGTATGCAATTTTCATTTCCACAACTGATTGCCCATGCTGCCAAAACCAGAAATTTAAGTGCTGGTACCATTATTGGTTCTGGAACCGTATCAAATCCATCTAAGGAAGTAGGTTCCTCGTGTATCGTCGAAAAACGAATGATTGAAATTATTGAACAAGGCAAAGCCAAAACTCCTTACATGCATTTTGGAGATACCATCAGAATCGAAATGTTAAAACCCAACGGTGAAAATATCTTTGGCAGTATTAACCAAAAAGTAGAGGCGTATTGTGGATAATCAATTATACAACTACTACCGCTCCTCCTCGAGTTATCGAGTACGCATTGCATTAAATTTAAAAGATATCTCTTATGAAATGATTCCCATATCATTAATCAACCACGAACATAAAACTTCTGAGTACCTGGCAATTAACCCACAGGGTCTTGTGCCGACATGGGTTGATAAAAATATTACACTCACACAATCACTTGCAATTATACAATATTTAGATGATATCTTTCCCAAAAATCGTTTAATCCCTGAAGACATTAACCTTAAAGCTCATGCTTGGCAATTTTCATTAATCATTGCATGTGAGATGCATCCTTTAAATAATTTATGTGTTAGAGAATATCTCCAAAGAAAGCAATGGACACCCAACGAAGTTCTTGATTGGTATCATAACTGGCTAAAAAATGGTTTTGATAGCTATGAAGCGCTTTTAAATCAACATCAATTTGGCAAACATTTTACTTTAAATAAAACACTTAGTTTGGCTGATGTCTGTCTTATCCCTCAAATTTATAATGCATTACGTTTCGAATTTGATATGAGTCCATATCAAAAAATCATGAATATTTATCAAAATTGTCAGCAAATAGAGGCTTTTAAACAGGCTTACCCGACTGAACAGGCTTGATTTTTTTTTAAAACCAGTTTAACCTTCCATCTTCACTGGAGAGATGGCCGAGCGGTCGAAGGCGCACGCCTGGAAAGTGTGTATACGGCAACGTATCGAGGGTTCGAATCCCTCTCTCTCCGCCAAATTATAAGCCTCGAACTTTTTGAGCGTGTTTTTTCGAATTCCCTAACCATCCTCGCTACATTAGAAGGATTTTCTTGACCACCTTACACAGTTATTTAAACACTACTCCAGACGGTCATCCTCATTAAACTTAATTTTTTGTGCAAGTGATATTTCCGCCACCATCGGAACAATACCCACCATTCCAAGAACATCCAATACCAGTACAAGTATAAGTTCCATTTTTGAATTTACATGCCTGACAACCATAGGCACCCTTAATACAATCACTAGAACCTGCAACACAGACATCACAATTTGAACAATATGTTGTGGTAGTGTTTTCTGTGCAGCTATCTTCTAGATAATAGCTTCCACAAGTATCCTGGTTAGTAATATTGGAGCATGCCGCTATTGAAGTTGGACAGCTGCTACTAAAACTCAACAAACTATGCAACATTAATAAAAAAAATACACTAATTTTCATTTTTCGATAGAGCTGCGTTTGTT
>DHHZ01000004.1 GCA_002403515.1 Legionellales bacterium UBA4759
AATTTAGTGAAGAAGAAATTTCAATAATAAGAACCAAACACAAAAAAAGCCAACTTTATTTTGCACTACAGTTAAAGCATTATGAAAGCTCGATGAGCTTTATTGATGATATTACAAGCCTATCTAGCAAAACAGTTTATGTCGTGGCTAAAAAACTTGGGTTATCTGTACAACTAAAACCTTTGTCTAAAAAAACGCAAACAATTTATCGACACGAAATTAGAAAACACTTTCAATCGAAGGCTATAAGTGCAGTCGATGAACAGCTCATAAAAAATTGGTTAATTGATATTGTTTTTCCTCATGAATCATTAAGCATAGATCAAATAAAAGAGCGAGTTTCTGACTTTTTAATAAAACAGAAAATTGAGTCGCCAAGTGAAGGTGCTATCGAGAGAGTTATTAGAAGTGCCAAACAGCAACATGAAGAAACTTGGTTTGAATCGATATATATGGGGCTTGATTCTGAGGCAAAACGTCATCTTGATAAGTTATTAATAACCGAAAAAAATGTATCTCGTTTATCAGAAATAAAACGATGGGCAGGTGGCTTGTCTCTTGAAACAATTTTAACTGAGGCCGAAAAGCTGAAATTTCTAAAGTTAATTGTCTTACCACAATGCTTAAATGAAATTCCTAATAAAACTTTGCAACGTCATTATCGCAATATATGTACGAAATATCCTAGTGCAATTAAAAATATGCCCCTTAATCATCGATATGCACTGCTCGCTGTTTTTTCACTTATCAAAAGAAGGCAAGTTACTGATAATTTGGTTGATCTTTTAATTCGGTTAACTAAAAAAATTATGACTTCAGGTGAAAATAAACTTAAAAAAGAATTGTCAAAGGTTGTTGAAATTAAAAAAGGATGTAATCGTAAAGATTTATTAAATACTTTGATTGCCACAATTATTAAATATGAAGATCACATCATAAAAGAAGCAATTTATCCTATTATACCTAAAGAACGCTTAGAGGCTATTCAGGAAAATGACTCAAAAAAACCAATATCTTATGATGGTTTGGTTTATGAGCGTTCTAGAAACTCTTACTTGAAGTATTATCGCAGAATGCTTGCGCCAGTGTTAGAGCTATTAGATTTCAAAACTAACAATACTCATTATCAACCAATTATCGACGCTCTATCTCTCATTAAATCTCAATTAGATAGTGGCACTACCTATTATCCCATGAACCTGTGCATTCCTATAGATGGCGCAGTAAAAAATAAACATAAGCCTCTAGTTGTAGAGTATACTGAGCAAGGAGAGCGTATTAATAGAATTAATTATGAGCTTTGCGTTCTTAGAAATTTACGAGATAAATTGCGGGTCAAAGAAATTTGGATTGAAGGTGCCTATCAATATCGGGATCCAGAAGAAGATATGCCGAAAGATTTTAATCAAAAAAAAGAATATTACATTAGTTTATTAAAAAAACCAAAATCAGCAAAAAACTTCATTCAGAATTTGAAACAATTATTAAATAAAAATCTGACTTCATTTAATAAAGAGCTTCCAAAAAACACAACCGTTTCTGTATTGAAAAAACCTTTAGGGCACATAAAAGTAGCTAAACTGGTAGAGCAACCTCCGCCACCTCAACTTGAATCTATTAAACAAGAAATCTTTAAACGCTGGCCTAACACTAGTCTATTAGATGTGTTAAAAGAGACAAATTTATTTGTTGATTTTATGAAAGCATTTACACCAAGCGGTCCAAAAGAAGGGCTTGATCTAGAAACATTGAAAAAAAGATTACTTTTGGTCATATTAGGTTATGGTACTAATACAGGATTGAAAAGTGTAAGCGCAGGAAAGGATGATGTAACTTATCAAGATTTAAAACATGTAAAACTGCGTTATCTTGATGCGGATAACTTGCGGGATGCGATAAGAATGGTTGTGAATCAATTACTTAAGATTCGTTCTCCAGAGATATGGGATTATTGCACTACTGCTCTCGCCTCTGACTCAACACATATTGGTGCTTCCGATCAAAATTTAATGAGTCAATGGCATCCTCGCTACCATAAAAAAGGAGTAATGATTTACTGGCATGTTGATACAAAGTCAGTATGTATTTATTCGCAACTTAAGAGTTGTGCATCATCTGAGGTCTCGTCAATGATTGAAGGTGTGCTTCGCCATTGCACTGATATGACAGTAAAAAAGAATTATGTTGATACTCATGGTGCAAGTGAAATTGGCTTCGCTTTTTCATATATGCTTGATTTTGATTTATTACCCCGTTTCAAAAATATTCATGCTCAAAGTCTGTATGTTTCAGAAAAAGATGACATAAATAAATATAACAATTTATCTGCAATAATTTCGCGGCCAATCGATTGGGACATCATTGAGTCACAATATGAGCAAATCATAAAATATACAATTGCTTTAAAACTAGGAACTGCTAGTGCTGAAACAATTATGAAAAGATTTACACGTGAAAATATAAAACATCCGGTATATAAGGCACTTAGTGAGCTGGGTAAAGTAATTAAAACTATATTTCTATGCCGTTATTTGGGTTCTGCTGAGCTGCGGCAGGAAATTCATGAAGGACTAAATGTTGTAGAACGGTGGAATGGTATTAATGATTTTATTTTCTATGGTAAAAAAGGAACATTTCGCACTAACAGACCAGAGGAGTTGGAACTATCAATGCTTTGCTTACATTTGCTCCAATTAAGTATGGTATATATTAATACGGTTATGCTACAGCAAATATTCAAGGAATCGAACTGGTTGTCTAAAATAACCATAGAGGATAAGCGGGCCATTACACCTTTATTACATGAGCATATTAATCCATATGGGGTTTTTGTACTTGACTTAAATTCTCGACTTGCTATTAAGCATCCATCTCTAAAAGAGGCAGCATAATATGGATAAACGTACTGGGCCACGAAAAAAAGCATTGCAAATTTTAAAATATTTCCGACATGAAAATCCTGATTATAATTATCTTCGAACCGTTTTTCAGCATTTAAGAAAAGAGTTGAATGTTGTGGTAACTGCCGAATCAAAAAAACTGCCCTACGTGCCTACAGAGGCTGAGCTTAAAAAATATTATGAAGTAGTTTGGCAGACAAAAAACATGCAAGACATGCTGATTATAAAGACTTTGCTCTATACGGGTATTAGAGTCAGTGAATTGATTCGTCTTGGTATTAGGGATATTGACTTCGACCGTTGTCAAATTAGAATTACTGCAGGAAAGGGAAAAAAAGATAGAATAGTTCCGTTTCCAAAAAGTTTTCGAGAAACTTTGGCAATGCATGTCTCAAATGCCAATAAAAACAATCAAGATAGCTTACTGACCTTACGCACTAATA
>DHHZ01000056.1 GCA_002403515.1 Legionellales bacterium UBA4759
ATGGAATGAATTAGTCTTGTTATACCAATGCCACCGCCACTTCGTACAAAAAAATCATGCTCTAGAAATAGAAATAATTCATTTTCAACGCGTCTTTTACCAAATTTCGAATATAATTTTTGAGCATAAGCACCATCTACAATATGCTTAAAGCGGTATAACATTTCTTCTTTGTCAGTACTTCTTTCTACGTTACCAATAGTTTCCATACCACTTAAGATTACATCAATTTTTTTTTCAGTCTGGTCTTTAGGATTTCGTTTCATATTCGAAAATGATGGTCGATATCTGTTACATGATATTCATTAGCGATATCCTGGTAATCCCCAGATTAAAATTCCAACATAGGAAAAATTAGCTTATGACGACCAGTAATTGGATTTGGTTCATTTCTATAACTCGTACTTACACAAAAAATACTTGATATCTCAGGATTAGTAAGTAGATCATATTCAAGCCACATTTGACCAGTTTGAGGAAGGGGATAAGTTTTGTTTGCAATTTGAAAGCTTGTTATTCAATTTATTTACAAGGAGAAGGGCGCCTACAAACTAGTCCTTAACTGGCAAAAAAGCTTATAAAGTTGATTCGCCAGTTAAGCATACTTTAAACTATTAAACTTTAGCTCGAGGCATCATTTCAGGTTTTGTAATAGATAATGCAGAGATCATTAAAGACAGTATTAATGCTGCTGCTAAAACTAGAGCACCAATTCCAGTTGAACCCAAGCAGATTAAAGTCACACCAGCGATAAGCCCAGTAACCGTAATTCCCATATTGATCAAATTGACAGGCTCAGCAAAGAAGGAATACTGTTTTTTTACAGGACTTGATGTTGAAGTATTTTTCTTAGGTTTTTTAGGGCTTTCAAGATTCGCCCTTATCTCAGATAAAGTGCTTGCATCAGTATTCAATATCAATCCTTTGTCTCGCAAAAATGCCTCGACAGCTTTATAATCTTTAATTCCGTCAATATTGTCATCTACGTGAATCGATTTATTGCTTTCGTTAATTGCACGTTCAAGTCCTTGCGCGTTAAGACCAAATACAGTATTAGAGGATTTTTGATAAATCACATCAGAAATAAAAGGTAAATCACCCAATTCATCGCGAATATCAGTTCTTATCTTCATATCAAAGAAATAGTGCGCTCGAAAATCATCAATCATGTCAAATGGTGAATTTAATAAGCTTAAAACATTAGTGCTGGAAATTAAAAAATGTCCAAACATGAGACCTTCGGGAGCACATAGTTCAGAAAATAAAGGGAAAAAACCTGCCGATAAACAAGCATGCAATACAATATTTTGGAATTTGAAGCCTTTTGTGCTTAGACATTGCACCCAAGTCTCAACTGTTCGTGTCGGTTTACCAATCAATTGAGTAGGCTGTCCATATTGAAAATCACCATGATCACCAGATACAATTAATTGATATTCAATACCTTCTTGGTATGCAGGCACTTGAGAAGCAAAATCTCTAGAAATATCAATAAAAATATATTGGTTATTTTTATGTCCACACGGTAATCTTTTTTGAATAATTGCGATGTGTTGACGAGGGCCAATCCACATAATTTTTTTATTCTGATATTGAATTGGTCTTCGCATATAGAAATTTTCTTGATCTGGTCTTGGAGTACCTTCAAAATGAAAACGTCGATACAATTTAATCGCATTTTTATTTCTTGCTTCAACACGAAGAGTAATAACCTTATTTTCACCTTCAGCTTGAGCAATCAAATTTCTCATTAATTTTTTAGCCAAACCTTGGCCTTGATAGTCAGGCAATACCCCTAAATTCCCAATAAAAATCTCACTTCCATTCGCTTTGGCAAATAAATACGCATAAACCATCCCGTATTCATCTGTGAGCACTGTTGAATATTGACTATCATAATAACTTGTTAACGTCACCTGATCATATGGAGCTTCGAAAATCGATTTTTCTAAATCAACTATCTGAATACCAATGTGTTCTTCGGTCATAGGTGATAACAATAGAGCATTTGGATTAAAATCATTTGGATTCAACATATTTAGTTCTCAACAAAATAACACTCAAATATGTACATATTTTACACAAAATCAACAAAAAAATCAATAAAAACATATCCTCTTTGAGAACAGTAGGTTTATGCAAACGAAATTGTTATTGACTTTAGTCCACAAAATGATGCAATATTGACCATCGTGATTTGGGAGTGTTATTGTTGTGAGAAATTTTGTATTTAGCCTTTTAGAACACCAACCTCAATATAGCTTTGCTAGCCATATTTTTAATATTCAACCATCTCGCCCAGGCAAAGAACCTCGGTTGTATTTAACATCTAAAACAAAATTTATTCACGATAAATCCATTTTTGAATCCCCTGATTACCATAATTTCTTAATTGAGGATATTCATGTAACCGTTTTACCGTCACACGAATCCAAAACAATGGCGCCTCGGAAATCCAAACTTAAAAATTCCAATCCTTTTCATATCACAATCAGACTGAGAACACCTGATTCAGAGGATTTAATTGTCATTCACGACTTCTATTCTGCATTGGATAATTCAAGAGATATCCATATTCAATTGCATCACAATGATTCTATCACTTATTTACCACCAGACATTATCCATCAAAATAATTTTGACCATATCATTGAAAAAGAAATTCAATTGGTACAAGCGCTCATTGAAATAAATCAGTCGCACGAACAAAAACTCTTAAATTCGATAGAACAAACAACAAAAACTCTATATTCACTCGCCACCCAAGCTATTAACTTCCCAGAAATTATGGGCCCTGAAGATTATGAGCAGTTTTTATCTCTTTTAAGAAAAAATGTTTATGAATTAGAAGAGTTAATGACTTTAGGTCATGCACATGAATCCCGAAGATTACAAAACATGAGATTGGAATTGGCGCATTGGTCGGAAATAAACCATGATAAATCTAATGCTGTTGCCGCTTCTGTGGAAGAGCCAGCGCCTTTGTCTCAAAAACAAAAAACAAAAAACCAATCTAAATCAAAAGCATCTACCAAACCTAAAATATCTAAAGGCGTTCTAAATCAATATCAAAAAAGCCTAGAAGAATACTTTTCGAAAACTCAGAAACTAAACGATCTTATAGACCAATTTTTAAAACACACCAATGAAATACTTAATCCAACTGATTCTTTCAAGCCCGGAGTATTTATTGAGCATTGCCGGGCACATCAACCTTTATTCGAAGAACTCTCGTTTGAAGTCTCAGAAAATATCGTCTTAAAGTTCTTTGGTCAATTTTCGATTTGCCAAGAGCGAGAAAAACAATACATATGTCGAGATATAGCTCTATTTTTATCAGAGCATCTTCCTCATTACAGTAAACATATGCATCAATTGTCTTTAATCAATTATAACTTCATGGGGCATCGAATTTCTCCCATTTTAATGGCATTCTTAAGCAATAATCCCATTTTTTGGGAATATATGCATAACTATGGTATGAGTTTTTCAGATAATCGACATATTATCTATGATGGTATTTCAGGCAACCTTTTACATGGCATGATTATTCTCCTGAGAGTAGACCCCATTAAATTTGTAGCGCACCTGAATGAATTTGTAGAACGTTTATTCCAATATCTTAAAGAAGATGGACGCACTTTAAGCAACATGAGAATGATTGTTAAACTTGTTACACCAGAACGAAAAAAAATCTCTGCAAATTCATTTTTTGGAAAATCACGTTTGTCAGATACTCCTGAAGTGGAGCGATTTAAAGCTTGTATTTTTGAAGAACCCTATGGAACCTTGGTTATTATGGATGCGATTGAATTGTGGCTTGTAAGAGCACGAAACAATTTTTGTTTAAATATCAGGCCCTCTGAAAAAGAACTGACTTTAATGCCAAAGTTAGTTGAGCTTATGACCATCCTAGGAAGGCATGTGGATACAAAAGTTCTTTTGAGAGCCTTTGAAAGACTACTTGCTCTGCAACCCTTAGGCATGTTTGATGATTATTCTTGTCACAAACTTCTCTCAAAAGCACCGGAATCTCCATTAGCATTATTGAGCCATTTTGAACTTGTTTATGTTGGCGAGGAATTTAAAGAACCTATTAATAACTTATTGTTTTTCTTTATTTTGTCACTTAACCAACATGCTAAATCCATGTCAAAAACCATGCTCACAACGCTGATGCAATCCTATTTTGATGCCTCTCTTGCTCAACAGACACATAACCCCACACCATTTAAAGCCATCGGCGGTGGCGGTATCGATTGGAATGATGCCCAAATAAAATCCATCCTTATTACAAACCAAAAATTAACCTTAGCAAGAATTGGGTATTTATTATTTTGTATTAAAGTACAACGAAAATTAAACTTAGTCCTTGCTGATTATCAAGTCATGTTAAATTTTTATCAGTGTTATTTAGCAACAGAGTTATCTCGTTTTACCAAAGATGAGCCTGAATACAAGCACCAGCGCAAAGTGTGTTTAAATTTAATGGCAAGTGCTGCTAGGGCGATTGAACAATTAACAGTTGATGAAGAATTAAAAACTCAAATTTCTGAATCTAACGAATATCGAGCACTGATGGCAACTTATCGCATGTTGGAAGACGAGCAAGATGAAAAAAGCTGTAAGATAGGTGGTATTTAACCATTCCTTAATGTGAGTGGAATTCTCCATCCAGGCAAGAGCGTTAGGATGGAGAATTTTAGTGTTGCTTGATATATTGTTTGATCACCACTTGCGGTAATCAAACAATGTTCCTCACTCACTAGAATGAATCCTTTCATTTAAGTCATAATCTATAAACATAATGCTATCCACTCCTTGGTGAGTATAAAAATTAACAATAAAAAAATATTGCAATTTAATTGGCATTGATTAACAATTTTTGGATTCACAAGAAGAGGGGACATATGACAAAAAGCAGTATAAAAGTCCACAATGGCTACCTATAATCTATCACTGCAATAATTTAGGTCATCCTAAAACAGGCCTATTCGATAAACATTATTATAATTGATACTTGCCAACGAGATGATTTTTAAGTTATTTTGGATCAATGGATTAGCAATTAATGACAAATCATGAAAAAATTATTTAGCTTAATCTTTTTAGTCCTTGCTTTGGCTGGTTGTGCCGAAATTTCCATTTGGATGATCAAAAAAAAGCCCCCAATCTACTCAAATGATCCTTTGTCAAAGCATGCTCAAGCTTTTTTTTGGAAAACCTTTCATGGCAATCGGGTCCGTGATATTCCACAAGCTGAAAAACAATTAATGCAAGCTTATCTTAAGAACTCAAATGATCCTATCCTAGTATCTTATATTGCCTTTCTCCATATTTGGAAATTAACCGAAAGAGATTTTATTCACCCTAATCCTTTGATTGTCAACGAAATAGCGCTTGCTCAAACTTATTTTACCAAAGCTCATGAACTGTCTCCAAGTAATCCAATCTATCATGGATTTTTGGGAGATACTTATTTGTTCAGTGGCCAAATTTTTAATGATGAAAAAGCGCAAGTAAAAGGATATTTTTTATTAAAAGACGCTATTGCGGAGTGGCCTGAATTTAATTATTTTACCGCTGGTTACCCGATGTCAACCTTAAAACCTAGTGATCCACATTTTAAAGAGGGTTTAGAGTGGCAATGGAAAACTTTAGATCTATGTGCAGGTCAGAAAATAAATCGGCAACATCCAGATTTTTCACCTTATATGAGGAATGAAACTACAGTTGGAAAAAAACGTGCGTGTTGGAATAGCTGGTCTGCACCACATAATTTTGAAGGCTTTTTTATGAATATGGGAGATATGCTAGTTAAATCAGGTGATTGGAAAACAGCTATAGCCATATATAACAATGCCAAACTTTCCAAAACTTATCACACATGGCCTTATCGCCAGATGTTAGAACAACGGATTGTTGAAGCTGAAAAAAATTTAACCTATTTTAATGAAACTCATCCAGCAGCGCATAGGGCCATCATGTTTAATTCTGGTCATGGTTGCATGGCTTGTCATCAAAAAAGTTAATCAAGTATTTTTTGATGACAATGGAAAGTATATATCAAAAATTAAAGCTAATAATCCTCATGCTTTTCTGCGAAGAAAATGAAACAATATTGTTGCATTTTGCAACACCCCAGAAAAAACCTCTATTGCCTTTAACCGCTTCGTTGGCCAACAAACAAATCCCTATCAGTTTGAAAATCACTCTTAACAGCTATATATAGCTTTGGAAAATATAAACCATACCCTCACCACAAACTAACCGAATTTTACTCATGTTTTTCATATTATCACTTAACTGGGGTGTCCGGATCTAGTAAACCACATCAGGGGGCTTATAGACTATTGTGGTATCGTATCATTCGACGTATAGAGTGATATAAAATTCTCAAATAAATCTGAAAGTATTATCAAGAAGTTTTGAAATCCCCCAATATGAGACACGTTCTGATTATTAAAACGTTGCTGTATACTGGTGGGGTGGAGTAGCCCCCTAAAAAA
>DHHZ01000094.1 GCA_002403515.1 Legionellales bacterium UBA4759
AAATTCTCGCCCGCTTCAGAAGTTCATCTAAAGAAATTATTTCATCAATCATTAAAATCTTCGTCCAGGAAAATGTTCTCTATCATCGCGCCCATGAACACGGCTTCTGTCATCGCGTCCATGAATATGGCTTCTGTCATCGCGTCCATGAATATGGCTTCTGTCATCGCGCCTATCAATAATTACTCTATTACCACGACCATAATCAAAAAACAAATCGTTATGTGGACAATAAGGCTGGCGGGCATATCTGCCATGGTGATGAATAGGGGCAGGATATGAAAAAGCATGATTTGCGATTAGAATCAAGCAGATAACAATCATAGCTAGATAGAAAATAGCCCATAATGACTGAATAAAATTCACCCAAAAACATTCTAATAACATAAGTACTCCTTAGGGATGGCGGGGTATTTGATGCAATCGACTTTCCATTTGCTCAACTAAATAAATTAAATATTTAGATTGTTCCAAAAAGATAATACTTTCTTTGGCTTTTGAAAATTCACTTTCTATTAATTTTTGCAGCTCATCTTTTTCATAAAAATTCACAAAGGTGAATTTTTCATTCAAAGAATCTGAGGATTGTTTTTTACCCCATATTTCTGTGGCATAGAAATCACCATAATCATCCAGCATTTGATAAGCAAGCCCCAAATGATTGGCAAATTCTTCAAGCGCTTTTTGAACATTGACTGGTGCATGACCGCAAATAGCAACAGCTATGACCACAGCTTCAAGTAATGCAGTTGTTTTGAGATGATGTATTTCTTTCAATTGTTCTAAATTTAAGTTTTTCTGTTGTAAAATCTTCAAGTCCATACTCTGACCGCTCAAGATACCTTGAGGACCAATACATTTTAAAATCAATTGCATCACAGGAATGGATAGGGCATTTGGAAGTTCGTCAATGAGTAAAGAAAAAGCCAAATGATTCAATGTATTTCCTGTCAAAATTGCGGTGGCTTCATCAAAAGCCTTATGACAACTTGGTCGCCCACGTCGATAATCATCATTGTCCATGGCGGGTAAATCGTCATGAACCAAAGAGTATGCGTGAATCATTTCAATACTTAATGCCAAACGATCTAATATCGAATATGGTAAATCAAATAGGAGGCCTGTGGCATATATCATTAAAGCCCTGAATTTTTTACCAGGGGTTTGCATGACGTATAATACAGCCTCTAGTAGCAATTCATCTGGAAAACTCAAAGATTGTAAATATTGATGTTCATATTTATTAAAATGCTCAATAGTTTGTTGTACAAAATCTTCAGGTGTTAGGTTTGGATCGATCGTCATGTTCGGACTCATTAATGAGTTGATTAATTTTTTGTTGGGCATCGTTTAAGGATTGCTGACAAAACTGTGAAAGCTTCATGCCTTCTTCAAATTTTTTTAGGGTTTCATCCAAAGACAAATCGCCTTTTTCTAGCGTTTCAACAATTTGCTCGAGTTCAGTAATCGATTTTTCAAAGGTTTGTGTTGAAGTCATATTTCCTCCAGTTAGGTGAAGTTATCAATAATTACAAATGAAATCAACAATCTAAAAGCTTTATTTTTCAGATGCATCATGAATAAAAACCATTTGTTGCGGCATTGGCATCACAATATTATTCTCATTGAATAATTTAAAGATACTATAATTGAGGTCGCTACTAATAACTGACTTTTTATTGGCATCTCGGATTAAACACCACAATTGAAATATCAGAGCATGGTCTCCAAATCCTTTGAATAATACATTGGGTTTTTGACGACCTGTTTTGATAATGTCTTCGTGGGCATAGGCTGCCTGTAAAAGTAATTCATTCACCAATTTAATATCTGAGTCATAGGCTACATTAACTTGACTAAATATAGACAAATATTTATCGGTATACATGTAGTTGGTGACACGTCGAGTCACAAGGTCTGAATTAGGTACGATGATATCTTCACGTTGCGGTGTGATGATTTGGGTTGAACGAACCCGAATTTTTTTTACAGTTCCCTCGACACCATCAACATTAATCCTATCCCCTGGTTTAATGGGCTTTTCAATTAAAAGAATAAGGCCTGAAACAAAGTTATTAACAATACTTTGCAGCCCCAAACCAATACCCACAGACAATGCACCAGCCACAATTGCTAGTCCCGTAAAGTTAAAGCCTGCGGTTAATAATCCTGCAATTAAGGCAAGTGCAAAGCCAATGTAGTTTAAAATGGAAGCAACAGCAACTTGCGTATCTTCTTCATGTTCAAATTGATAATAACGTGATATTGCCGTTGAGATGATGCGGCATAATAAAAATAGAGCGCAGAAAATAATAAGACCGAAAATAATTCGAGCAGGATAGATGGTAAAGTTACTGAAAATAATGCCATTTAATAAGGGTTCATAAAATAAATCCACGTAATAACTAATAAATCCCATACTTTGTCCAATGAGATAAAAACCACAAGCAATCACAATAATTTGCAGTGAAAGTTTTAAAATTAGTAATTCGGTGTAATTACCATGTTCTTTATAACCGAATAAATAGCGAATTTTGGTATTTTGAGGAGAAGATATGGACATTAAATAAATTTTTTGAATACCAAGAAGTAACAAGCTTGTTAAAAAAGCGATAAAAACAATGGTTAAACCAGCGTAAACTAAACGCATCGCCAAAACATGATAGCCAATCATGTCACAGACTAAGCAGGTTAATGAAAAAATAATAGAAATATTTTTTAATGGTTTTTGATAGCGCTGAATCCAGTTGAAATATAAATGTTGATTTAAAAATCGATAAACATAAGTCAAATTGAGGATCAGGATAGCTATTAATAAAATGGTTTGCGTAGCAATAGTTGCAGTACGACTGGGTTCAATTAATGGTTTAATCCAATGCCCTAGTTTTCTTAAAGAAAGAATATAGATAATGACGGTAATTAATTTATCAAAGTACTTAAAGTCTAATCCATACCAATAAAATAACGCTCTAATTCTCTTGATTGAAAATATAAAGTGATTGATAAAAATTAATCCTGCAAAGAAAGCTAGTATTTTAAATAATTCGCATAAAGCACTAGGAATAGTTGAGTGAAATAAACACCAGAGCCAATTAAGCACCATCCAGTTGGTTAGGAATAAACTAACAACCCATTCAACATGCTCTCCTTTTAATCTGAAAATTTTCTTAAATTTGGGAACACTAGAAAATTTTCTGTAGATATAAATGGAAGATAACAATGCAATTAAAAAGCTTGTAAGAAAAACCTGCCAACTAAAACTTGAAACATTTAAATCTAAAGTTTTGTTAATCAATTTATTTTCATGGAAATTTTTTATAAATTTGGGGACGCCTTTCCAAATCGGTAATGTTTGCGAGAAAGTCTCTTCTTTTTTTAGTTCCGCTACAGTCGATTGATAAGCAGTGATAGCTTCGGTAGCTCGAATGGTAAATAATCGACATTGGGCTTGGGCATTGGTTAATCGTTTTGATTCTTTTTGCAAATAAATTTGGTCGGCAGTATGGGTATCAGATGGAACAGGTGGTGGAGTTTTACTATCAGTTGGTGATAGAACAGGCGGGGCCAATAAATTATTGATATTATTTAATTTTTTTTGTGTATTTTCAATACAATCTTGAGCAAAATCATTAAGTTTTTGAAGTTTTTTGATAGCGCTTGATAAATCTTTCAGATTTAAATTTTGAGTAGAAAGTTTGAGATTGATTTGATCAAAATTCTTGTTAGCCTCATTAACATCAAACTCATCTTTAATAGTATTTACAGGATTGGGGTAAATAGGTGCAGTATTTTCTGCGTAAACGATGGATGTGAATATGAAAAAAATACAAAAAAGAAAATTTCTCATAGCGTCTCATTATTTTTATTGCAATTTAATCTAAGAGCCATATTAGGCTTTTCCTCATGATAAGTCTATATCTCGCGAAAAATAAAAAATAAAAAACCATAATCCATGAAAAATGCACATATTGTTCTATAATAATACTAAGAAGATTAAAAGGATGGAATCTATGTCACTGATGTCTTTAAGTGGAAATTTTTTGATTTCTGTGAAAAATCCTGAGCTTGAATCAACGATTTTTGTTCAATCAGTTGTGTTTGTTTGTGAGCATCACGAACAAGGTTCTGTGGGTTTGATTATCAATCGTCCAACATCCTTTAATTTAAGTTATATCTTTGAACAATTGGAATTGGATTTCCAACAGTCTAAATCACAGCAACTACCATTGATGTTTGGTGGGCCAATACAACCAGAGAGAGGTTTTGTGTTGCATAGGCCTCCAGGTCAATGGCGCTCAAGTCTTATTATTAACCCAGAAGATGTGACATTAACAACGTCGAATGATATTATTCGTGGTTTAGCTGAGAATAAAGGCCCTGAAAGTGTTTTGATTACTTTGGGCTACAGTGCGTGGGAACCCAAGCAATTAGAAGCAGAGATTATGAAAGATTATTGGTTAGTATGTCCTTTTAATAAAGAATTACTTTATGATGTCCCATTTGCCCAACGTTGGGATTATGCTGGACGATTATTGGGTATTGATACTTTAAACTTGACTGTATTTCCAAGTGGTAGTCGGTATGTATAAAGAGGGTTGTTGTTTAGGTTTTGATTATGGTTTAAAAAAAATTGGTTATGCCATAGGTCAATTTATCACTTACACTGCCCAACCCCAGGGCATGATTCCCGTCAAAGACGGCCAGCCCGATTGGGCCTCTATTCAAAAAATAATTCGTGAATGGCGGCCGGTGTGTTTGGTGGTGGGGTTACCACAAACTATTGATGATAAACCTTTGTATGTCACAGAACATGTTTTAAATTTCGCTAAAGAATTGGAGCGCTTTAACCTCCCTATTTATTTGACTGATGAGAGAATGACAACTAAAGAGGCTAAAAGTCATTTGTTTGAAAAGGGGGGGTTTAGAGCATTGTCTTACGGTAAAGTCGATAGCGTTGCAGCTGCAATTTTATTAGAGCAATGGATGAATGGCGCTTAATTCCTCAATCATTTTTTACTTTTTTTTTCGATGAGTTCTTGAACTTGCTTTTCCAATACTTCAAGTTTTTCTCTGGTTTTGGCCAATACTTGAGTTTGTACATCAAACTCTTCACGACTAACCACATCTAATTTTGCCAAGGAAGCCTGCAAGACCATTTTCACTTTTTGGTGCAAATCATCTTTGATTTCTTGTCGATTGACAGGAATCAAATCAAGAAGCTTTTTGGTCATTTCTTCAATTTGGAAATTTGGTAGCATGCTTTTTTCCTATGGATTTAATATTAACAATCCTAGCATAATTGCTTTTGTAGTTGAAGAATAAAATTCCATTGAGCAGGAGTCACTGGCATAATAGATAAGCGATTTCCTTTACGAACCAATGGCATATTTTCAAGAACAGGGATGGTTTGCAATTGTCTCAAAGGAATAATACTTGAAAATTTTTCTTTGAATTGTACATCAACCATTTCCCAAATAGGCTTTTCAGGTGTGCTTTTGGGATCATAATGAATATCATGACGGTCTTGGGCTGTAAAATCAGGGTAAGCGGTTTTACAGACCTCGGCAATGCCAATAATTCCAGGCACTTTGCAATTGGAGTGATAAAAGAAAACCTTATCGCCAATTTGCATTTGTTTCATAAAATTACGCGCTTGGTAATTTCTTACGCCATCCCAATGAGTCATTTGATTTGGGGCATTTATCAAATCATCAATGCTAAAGGCTTCAGGTTCTGATTTCATTAACCAATATTGCATATATTCTTCACCTATTTATCTTTAATTAAATCATAACATTGCTTTTTACAATCCCAAATACCTTGTTCGGTAATAATGTAGTCAAGAGATTGATCATGAGCCTCATATGGAATGGTTTTGCGTTGTTGAAAAGCATAAGCAACGCCAATTAACATAGGCAATTTTTGTAAGCTCTTAAATAATTCATCGTAATAGCCTTTTCCCATACCCAGGCGATGACCATGCTTATCAAAACCGACCAAGGGAACCAGAACAATATCCATTTGTTCTACAGGAAAAAAAGGCGTTTTCGGCTCTAAAATACCATAATCATTTTCGATATAAGAACCTTCATCTTTGCAAAAAATCATTTTCTGCTTACTGATTAATTTAGGGAGATAAAAGGTTTGGTTTTTTTGTTTTTGTATTGCACCTAAGGAAACTTCATTATGGATGCTTTGGTAATAGCCGATATTTTTAGAACTTTGAAAAAGAGAGAAATTATTGATATGTCCACAAATTTTTTCACTGTAAGCTTTGGCAATATCATGGGGAAGTGCTTTTCGTATAGCTAAAATTTCAAGGCGTATTTTTTTTTTTAGTTCTTTAATCATGATTGAGCACCCAAGTTTTGATTAGAAGTGCGTACAGTGTAAAAATTTTTTAGTGGTTAAAATGATGATAGCCCAGCACCTATTATGAAACAAGCATATTCATGGATATCCATTGCATTTGATTTTTAATGAAAAAATTAACGGTATAATTTTTTTTTACGCACTCTATGCGACAATTATCACTTTATTTATAGAATAACTTGAAAAAAATGAGATTTCTTGATTTAGTAACTGTATTTTGATAGTTTTTAGTTAATTAAAAAGTCTCTTAAAATGAATTGCTTAGATAGTTTTAAAGCTAGCAATTAAAGATAAGAGTAAATCATTTGATAAATTATGAGGTCAAGATGACAGAAATTTTTGATGATGAAGAAAAAGCAATTCCTGAAGACGATGAATTGGCTGAGTTGGAAGTTCAAGATGCTTTGGAAGATTTAAGAGTCAATCAAGGTTCTGATGCCAGACGTCGATTAGAGGATTTGATGGATGAAAAAAAACTCAAAGTAGAACTAGATGATTATTTTGAGCTAGATGATTTGTAAGTTTTTTTTGGATAGGTTAACTTATGAGTATGAATAAACTTAATAAGTAGATAGATATGAAAACCTTTGCAGCATCTGCGCATTGGAGAGATTCCGCTAGAAATGCTCGTTTTTTCATGGTTGATGCAAGGGCAGCATTTGCGATTTTACTATTTCTTGTGCATATTAAATTATGGACAGCTATTTTGGTTGTCATAAATCTTGTTTTTTTCTCAATAATAGAACACTATGGCTTTACGATTCCGGTTTTTTTTCGCTGGTTAAGACTTTTTTTTGCTGGCCCAATTAAGTTCTCACAACCTTGGTGGATTGAATGAAAAAGGATATTTCTCAAATGTTGGTTGATATTGCCAAGGAAATGAACGCGCAGTTTTATCTTTTGGGTAAAATGATTTCTGCAGAAGAAGTTTTTGCACCTTCTGGTTTATTACCTGCTTTGGCAAAGCGAGCAGACGATCGTTGTATTTTTTGTGTTGGATTTGGTCTGGGTATTTCCATGAAAGATTCAGAGCAAGGGGTTTTAAATGCTGAGGTGCTATTTGATGAAGCCACGCCAATGGGGCTTCGTTTAGCATTTATTACAGATGTTTTATGTGAACTAATCGATTCAAGTCCTACCAGTGACTATACGCCATTAGATGAGTTATTGAAGGAACATGTTTTTTAACTCCGCTGAATGTAAAATTTAGTTTTGAATCTCATTGACAAGTTTTTTGTTCAAATTTACACTTCAGTGAATCATATTTGCGACCCTTATTTGAAAAAAAAAATAACAAAGTGAAGCAATATTTATATTTTCTATATAAAACATGTTATAATGTATAGAAGATTGTAGATAAATTTTTATATCTAATGAGGTGATGTATGGTTTCTATAGATCAATTAAACACTTTAGCGACACAAATACAGAAAACCATTGATAATTTTGCCAATACAGTTATGCGTATGCATAATCAAAATCCTGGAAATACCAATTTGAAAAAAGCAGGTGATGAATTAAATGCAGCTCAAGAAAATTTGAGAAATGCTTTGTTTGGACATGACAAAAATAGTAAATTAGAACAAAATACAACAAAATACAACCAATAATAATTCAATGTGTCGCTAAACTACAGATGCGTTAAATGGAGTTAAAATGGCTCAAAAGTCAGCTTTAAGCCTAGAGCAAGCTAAAAAAATTCAGGAAATTCTGAACAAGCTTGCTCAATCTCCAAATTTTAGTCAATCTACTTTCCTAACATTAATCCAAAAACAACTTATTCAATTATCTGAAGACTTTAACCAAGCCGTTCAAAATATCTATTTTGCTGAAGAAGCTACCCCACAACCTGAACAGGAATTGCCTAATCATGAGTTGGTATTCATTAGCATCTATTGTTCTGATGGCTCAGATCTATCTGCCTGGGAAAGGGTAATATCAAATTTACCCAAACAATATATCAGCAGGCCTATTTATTTACATGAGCAAGATGCGCAAAAGATGGCTAAATCCAGGCCTGTAGTTATCAATGAAGGTTATGTGGCTGTTTATGTGGATAAAAACGCTATTTTTGCAACTGGAAGTGATATGGTTATGCAAGATAAATTTGGCAACCAATTGTTAAGTCTTAAAGATAGAGCAATTGATTTAAAAAAAATAAGCTTTTTTTGGCACAGATCCAAACAATATTCTCTCAAAGAACAAGCCTTGGTTTTTTCTAAAATTGTTCCTGATTTTATTCAAGAAGATTAATTTTTTTTTCTTGAACTCTTTTCTTATTTCCTATAGTTCGGTATAAACTAGAATATAACAAAAAAAAATAAAGAACTTTCTATGGCTGCAGGTGGACAACAAGGTGGTGCTGATAATAGTATGGCGCCGCTTTTAATCGGCGGGTTTATAATGATAGTGGTCGCATTATTGTGGTATTACCAACATACTACCATAGTTCGATTTTTATTTATTATTAATATCATCCAAGCCTCGATTGTTGATTTACTCTGGCCTGGTGAACCCATGTCTGATGTTGTTCTATTCATGAAAACCGTCGATAAATCGCAAGTTGATTGGAATACATTGGTCAATGTAACGGTGATTGTTGGGAACTATATTCGTTACATTTACATGGCAATTTTAATTCTCTTGGCTTTTTTCCTATATCAAAAAGATATCTCTCACAAGTTTTGCAAAATTTATTCTATGAAAACCCTAAGCCAGCAAGAGCAAGAAAACTGGCCTGCGATTTCGCCAGTGATTAATCAAGATTTGGTTGCTCAAGATATTGATGCCGGCCCATGGGCCATGGCATTAAATCCCATGGATTTTGCAAAAAAATATCATTTGTTAAAACAAAACGATTTGTTATTAGACTCCAATACCCCAGGTCAAGAAATGACAGCGTCTATTAAAAAAGCAGAAGCCAAAAGAATATTTACTATGCAATTGGGACCTTTGTGGAGAGGATTTTCCAACTGCCAACCCCATGTTTCTGCCCTGGCAGCAATTTTTTTAGCGCGAATGAACCGTGATAGAAATGCTGCCAAAGAAATTTCTAATTCGCTGAGTGTGAGTTTTTCTAAAGGTAAAATAGATTATTCTGCAGCTTATCCGGTGTTAACCAAATATCAAAATACACCTGAGGCTGTTGAATTAGAGCAAATGCATGCTTATGTCTATACCTTGATGGCGTCTCTTATCGAAAAAGCAAGGCAAGATGGTGTCGTACCCAGCGCTGAATTTTTATGGTTAAAACCAATCGATAGACGCTTGTGGTACATGCTCAATTGTGTAGGAAGACAAACACCTTTTGCAGAAATTTCTGGTGCTTTTGCGCACTGGAAAGCTGAGAAAGTCATGGGTCGGCGCTCTTTAACACCAATGATTGATGAGGCCATCAAGGCTTTAGATATGGCCATTAAAGACGTGAAGCTATCACCTAAAGAATTGCAGGAGTTACCTAAATGACAACACGCGGTATTGATGTACAACGTGAGTTAGACCCGCAAAAGCTTTTGCGTGATACTCGTTCATTTGGAGAAAAATCTGCTGATTTTTTTAGAAAACCAATTAATTCAGCATTGGTAATTTTTGCTGCAGCGATGACCATGTATTTTATGCCTGTTGCATGCTTTTGGATAATGCTTTTCGGTATTTTTTTATTTTTTTACGCCTTTGGACAAAAACAAAAACTTCCTTTTCGTCTACCGCAGGTTAGTAAACTACAAGATTTTAATGATCTTAAGCCTGGTATTAAAACACCTTATAATGCTCGCGGCATTGCATTTTTTGGCAATGATATTAAAACCAATGAGGAATTGTGGTTTGCTAATGAGGATATGCGTACGCATGTATTAATATTTGGTTCTACAGGTTCGGGTAAAACTGAAGCATTGGTTTCATTAGCATTTAATGCATTGGTACAAGCCAGTGGCTTTATTTATGTCGATGGTAAAGGTGATAACTCTCTTTTTTCAAAGATTTTTTCAATGGTTCGTGGCATGGGTCGTGAAGATGACCTCTTGCTTGTAAACTTTATGACGGGTGCTCGTGATATTATTGGGCCGCAAGAGAAACGTTTATCCAATACTTTGAATCCTTTTTGCCAAGGTTCTTCAAGTATGTTAACACAATTGGTGGTGAGCCTAATGGGGGACTCTGGGCAATCATCGGATGGCGACATGTGGAAAGGTCGTGCCATAGCCTTCGTAGAAGCTTTGATGCGCGTATTGGTTTACATGCGTGATGAAGGTGCTATTTTATTAGATGCCAACAGTATTCGAAACTACTTTGATTTAAATCGTTTGGAAATGATTGTATTAGATAAAATTTTTCCACGGGATGACCAAGAAAGTGTGAGTATCGAGTCAATTCCAAAGGTAGTAACAGATCCACTAAGAAATTATTTGGGTACCTTGCCAGGCTGGACCAAAGAGAAAAAAGGAAAGCAAGTATCTCAGGTTTGGGAGCAGCACGGATTTATTACCATGCAGTTGGTACGAAGTTTTTCCTCTTTAGCTGATACCTATGGTCATATTATTCGTACGAATTTGGCTGAAGTAGATTTTAAAGACGTGGTTTTGAATCGCCGAATTTTAGTAGTGCTGTTACCTGCTTTAGAGAAATCGCCAGATGAGTTAGCCAACTTGGGTAAAATTATTGTTTCTTCATTAAAAGCAATGATGGCAGCGGGCCTTGGTGAGGAGGTTGAAGGGGATTATCGTGATGTTATTGAACGTAAACCAACCAATGCGCCAACACCATTTTTATGTATTTTAGATGAGTATGGCTATTATGCTGTAAAAGGCTTTGCTGTGGTGCCAGCTCAGGCACGTTCTTTGGGCTTCTCTGCGATTTTTGCGGGGCAGGATTTACCTGCTTTCCAAAAGGCTTCCAAAGAAGAAGCAGCATCTATTGGTGCAAACTGCAATATTAAAATTTGTATGAAGTTAGAAGATCCAACCGATACATGGGATTTCTTCACCAAAACAGCAGGTGAGGCTTATGTCACAAAGGTTGATTCTTTTCAGGTTAAAGACTCGAGTATGTCCAATAGTTATATGGATACAAGAAGTTCATCTTTTGAAAAAAGAGCGCGTATTGATTTGTTAGATTTAAAAGAACAAACAGAGGGTGAGGGGCATATCTTTTTCAAATCAAAAATTGTGCGTGCCAAAATGTTTTATGCAAATCCCTCACCTGTTAAAAAAATCAAATTGAATCAATTCTTAAAAGTTGAAGGACCACCGGATGATTATATTGCTAAATTATTTGCGCAGTTAAAACATTTCTATGATTTACTAGAGGCAGAAAACTATGGTTTTCCACCCGTAGAACCCAACGATGTCTTAGTGCGTACCCGAGAACTTTTATCAAGAAACCCTGAAGAACCTAAAATTGATTGTGCTTTGAAAATGTTACTTGATTTTGAAGGGGCTCAAGAATTAATAGAAGATTCTGAAGCCCTGGATTTTGAAGCTCAAGAAGGAGAAATTAGTATATTTTCTTCATTGAAATGGCCATCAAATTATCCAACACTCATGGTCAAAAATATTTCAGAATTCAGTGAACCTTTGATTGAAGGACTAGAATTTCAATCAACTATGGCTTCAATCCAGACTCTTGCTGGTGAAAAAATGCAAACAAGTCAAAAAATTGCATGCGAATTGATTGCTGATATTAAAAAATGTACTAGTTATCCCAATTACATTCCAGATGAAATCAGCCCGCAAGATCTGGCTCAAATTACACAATTTATCTCTGATAAAATTCAACGTGTTGTAGATTCATCAAAATAAAAGGAAATAATGTGGTTGAAGATATTTTAGATGTGTTAAAAAATAAAAAAATTAATCAACAGTCTACTTCTAAATTGATGAGTTTTTATATCATTATATTATTAACTAATTTAGCGATTGGTTTTCTAACTTATGTATCTTATATTATTCCTCGGGAACCCAATTATTTTTATACCACTATGAACGGGCAGTTTTATAAATTGGTACCTCTTAGCATGCCCAATACTTCAGATGTAGTTGTTCAACAATGGGCTAATTTGGCGGTTATTGATACATTTACATATGATTTTGTGAACTACAATACAAGTTTAGAAAAAGACTCTCAATATTTCACCTCTTCAGGTTGGTATACATTTTTGCGCTCTTTAACGGATTCGAATAATTTATCAAAAGTTATTAGTAAAAAATTAGTCGTCTCTGCAGTTGCTATCAAACCACCATCCATATTGATGAAGGGTATGCTCAATGGGGTATATTCATGGAGAATCCAACTCCCCATATTAGTCACATACCAGTCTGCGAGTGAGTTTGTACAACAAAATCTTCTTGTGACCTTGTTGGTTTGTCGAATTCCAACTTTGGATAATCCCAAAGGTTTGGGTATAGATCAATTTGTTGTTACAACTTTTGTTGATGATACAAATCCATCACAAGTTTCACAATAAACCTCTTGTTATTTAATTTAAACTATGATGATAATCATATAATTATAATTAATTTTTGTTTATATGAATAAAACTATCATGCAAAAAAAAATTACCATTTGGGGCACTATCCTTTTAATTTTTCTTTTGCAATCCTGTCATGGTGGTGCAAATTCAAGATGGAGTGAGGGCTCCATGCAATTGCCTTCTCATAAATCTGAAAGAGACCCTGATAAGCTTAAACAAGAGCAACGTTTAAAAATGGAAGGTTTGAGTATTATTCAAACTGGGCAGTATAACATGGTCAGTATACCAGCCGGGCTGCTTTTTGCGCAGCATTCTCCAAAAATTTCATGGAGTTCATATCCTATTCTTAATGATGTGGCCTGTTATATTCGGATGTTTCGGAAAGTAGAGGTTGAAATAAATGTGTATGAATATTGCCGAGATACCCATAACCGAATATATGCTTTAAGTTTGGCACGAGCTAGCGAGGTTGCTGATTATTTGGTAGCGCAAGGTATCGATGGTCGAGTTGTGACTGCCAGAGGGTTAGGAAATGATAAACCCATCATGAGCAATGAATGTGATAATGCAACAAGCCTTGCAAATTCACGTATTGAAATTTTGTTTAAAGAAGAATTGACATAAAATGAGTAAAAATAAATTTTTAAAAATAAAAAACAAACGTTACTTTTATGTTTTTTCATATCGAAATATCTTAAATACATTGATATTTTTAGGTATTTGTAATTTAATCTTTTTAGGGGTGGCAACATTTTTATTTTTTACGCGAGGAATGCATACATATTTTGCAACCAGTGGGTATTCCAATCCCCAACAATTAACCCCTATCGATGGGCCAAATTACTCATCTCAACCTTTATTACAAGATGATATACCAAGTGATGAAGGTCCGGATATGAGCTTATTAAGATAAGGAATGAATGTGACAACAGATGGGTTAACACAAATTGTCGTCAGAAATCAATTTTATCAAGATGGTGTACACCGTTTGATAATAGGTATTGTTATTTCCTTTGTTTTTAATATTTTTGCTATATTTTCTATTATTTATATATATACGCATCCACCTGCGCCAGTTTATTTTCCGACTTCAGAAAATGGTCGTATAACGCCTATCTATCCGCTGGATCAACCCCACCCAGGTGATTCTGTGGTATTGCAATGGACCAATTTAGCGGCAATAGCCGCCTTTTCTTATAATTTTGTCAACTATCGTTCAGAACTTGAGGCAGCCTCAGAATTCTTCACAGCTGATGGATGGACTTCTTTCTTGAAATCCATAAAAGACTCTAACAACTTATTGGCAGTTGTGACAAAAAAATTGGTTGTTTCTGGCCAAGCAACTAGAACACCAGAGATTTTACAAAAGGGTGTATTAAATGGTCGATATTCTTGGCGTATTAAAATACCAATGATCATTACCTATCAGTCCTCTGAGCAATATACAACCCAAAATGTCGATGTTATTTTGTTGGTAACTCGTATTTCTACATTAAACAATCCACAAGGCATTGGGATTGATCAATTTGTTACCTCAACTGTCGATTCTACTCAGGTTGGAGGTGCTTGATGAAAAACAAATTATTTGTTTTGATAAGCTCTTTATCCCTACAACTTATCGCCCAACAAGCCAATACAAACCAACAGGCATTGGAACAATTGCGAATTTTGCAAAATCGTTTTGACTCTTCACCGAATAAATCTGCAAACGGTTCAAATGCTGCGGCAACGCCAAAAACCCAAGCAAATCCTATGCCAAATCTACCCTCTCCGGGAAGCAATAATCCATCTGCGGCTAACACATCAACACCGACACCCATGAATAATCCCTCAAATATAGTGACTCATTCAGATGATGTGATGATTGATGATTTAGCTTTTGAGCAGGTTGAAAATCAATTGTTTCCTATGCACGAAAAAGAAATTGTAAAGCTTCGTAATAAGTATCAAAAAATTGAACAAGCCAAAGTCGAAGTCCCAGGTACACCACCAAAACCAGTAGCAACTTCCCAGCTTGTGAATTTATCTCCTGGTTCGACTCCGCCTGTTGTCCGTTTATCCCAAGGGTTTGTCAGTTCTTTAGTATTTTTAGATTCTAGTGGTGCACCATGGCCCATTAGTGCATATGATTTAGGTGATCCTACAGCCTTTAACATTGTTTGGGATAAAACCGGTAATACGCTGATGATTCAAGCTAGTAAACTCTATAATTATGGAAATTTAGCTGTTCGTTTAGAGGGCTTAAATACCCCGGTGATGTTAACCTTGATTCCAGGACAAAAAGTTGTTGATTATCGAGTAGACATGCGAGTTCAGGGATACGGCCCTAATGCACAAATTGCAACCATTTCAGAAAATTTACCACCCTCAGCAAACAAAATTTTGCTGCATATCTTAGACGGTGTACCTCCTAACGGAAGTAGTCGATTGACTGTCAGTGGTGGGGATGCCAGAGGCTGGTTATTTAAGAACAAAATGTATATCAGAACTAACTTAACTGTTTTATCACCTGCTTGGCTTGCTACAATGACCAGTGCTGATGGTATGCATGCTTATGAGATGCAAAAATCTCCGGTAATTTTAGTATCATGGCATGGCAAAGTGATGCAATTAAAAGTTGAGGGATTATAACGATGGCCTCCAAGTACGATAATATCAAATCTTTAGGTAAAAATTCGAGAACCCGAGTGGTGATTATTTTTACTGCAAGTATTCTTATTGGTTCAGTATTATATGGTTATTTTAAGTTAAAAAATCGTGGAGCTCTCGGGGTGGCCTCTGAGGCCAGTATTGGTGGTTCGCCAAATATTCAATCTATTCCAGGTGCGTTAAATCAAACGGCTCAGTACAGCAATTTACAAAATCAGCAAAATATTCAACAAGCCGAAACTGCACTTAAAACTGGTGCAAGCGCCATTCCTACAATTGTAAGCATGAAAAAATTTGATGGGACTCAAGCAATAGGTCCTCAAGGCGGCACTGGAGGTCTTGGATTTTCTTCACTTGCGCTTTTAGATAATGGGCCTGTCAAACCACTATGGTTGCAAAACTTAGGTGAAACCAATTGTGCAAAAGATTCATTGAAAACAGCAGTCCAAAATGGCGCTAAAATTACTGATCTGAAAGATTATTGTAATTGTAGTCAATTGAAAAATTTTGGCTTTTCCTTGTCAGATATTCAGTCTGTCTGTGATTGTCGTGAATTGAGATTATTGGGATACTCTGCATTAGATTTAAAAAATTTAGGATTTAATTCCTCAGAACTAAGAAATTGTGGATACAGTGCTTGTGAAGAGAAAGCAGCTGGTTTTAGTGCTGCAGAAATGAAAAATGCAGGTTTTGGAGATGGCGAACTTAAAGGCGCTGGTTTTAATCCAGAAGATGTTGATAGCGTTAGTGGTTTACCTCACGGGATGAGCCCTTCAGATATACAAAAAAATAATTGTAGCCCTGATTATTTAAAAGAATTAAAAGCCAAAGGCGTGAATGCTGCTGCGATCCGAAGAATCAGTGGTTGTGATGCTCAACAATTATTAGCATCTGGATTTACACCCAAGGATTTAAAAAATGCAGGCTTTACAGCGAGTGATTTGTTGAATGCAGGGGTAAGTCCAAATGATTTAAAAAATGCAGGTTATGATGCCAAGAGTTTATTGGATTCTGGATTAACACCTGATGATTTAAAAGCTCTTGGATATACGCCAGAACAAATGAGGGCTGCTGGAGTCCCTCTTTCAGAATTAAATAAAAATAAAGCATGTAGTCCCTCGGAAATTCAAAAAGCAAGAGCTTCTGGAATGGATGCCAAAGCCATTCATGACAAAATGGGATGTAGTGCAAAAGATTTATTGAATAATGGCTTTACTCCTGCTGATATATTAAAAGCTGGTTTTACACCAAAAGATTTATTAGATGCGGGTGCAACTCCCAATGATTTATTGTCAGCAGGAGTTTCACCAGATGAGTTAGCCAAATTGCAAGCTTTAGGTGCTGGTGCTAATGGTGGTTTGACACCTGATGCCCTTTCTAAACTCATTGCAGCACATCAAGCTGCATGTAATGTTGACAGTATTAAAACAGAACTTGCTCAGGGAATGTCAGCCTCAGAAATACATCAAAAGTTTGGCTGTGATGCTGCCGCATTGTTAAAAGCTGGTATATCACCGGCTGATCTTGTTAAAGCAGGCTTTACCCCAGCAGAACTTGCAAACGCAGGATTAAGCCCTGCTGATTTATTAAAAGCAGGTTTTACACCAGCCGACTTGAAAGCAGCAGGCTATAGCGCTAAAGATTTATTAGCTGCCGGCGTTTCACCTAAAGATTTATTGGATGCAGGATTTAAACCTGATGATTTATTAAAGGGAGGTGTCAGTCCAGCAGATCTATTAAAAGCAGGTGTTCCTGTGAAAGCATTAAAAGATCTAGGCGTTGATGCAAAAACCTTGTTGGCCGCCGGAGCGAGTCCAAAGGATTTAAAAGACGCTGGATTTACGGCTGATGATTTAAAAAATGCCGGTGTTGATGATGCGACTTTAAGTGGGCTTGGTTTGAATCCAAAAGCAGATGCGTTAGCAAGCCTTGCCAACATCCCAGATGCCAATGCAAATAAAGATGCTAACAATCCTTTGGGCGGGCCTTTATTATCACCCACAAATCAAAATGCACAAAATCTTGATAAGCTTAATGACGTTTTAAAAGACCAGAAGAAAATGCAAGCACAACAAAGATTTCAACAAAAAATTTCTCAACGTGCAGCAACCATTCAAGCTTACGCTAACCAACTTTTACAAGGCTGGAAAACAGTCACCGCACAAACTTATGTAGCAGGTGCTGAAAAACAAAAGAAAGATTCGATCTCATCAGGGATGTCTGCAGGCAATCCAGCCTCTAATAAAGCAGATGCTATGAACAAAACTGGTCAAACGGCTTCATCAGATGCTGGTTTGTATGTAAAAACAGGTGATATATTATTTGCTGTAATTGATACAGCCGTTAATACCGATGAGCCAGGCCCAATTTTGGCAACCATCGTCAGTGGCCCATTAAAAAATTCTAAAATTATTGGTAGTTTCACCAGTGGGGCTAATGCCGAGAAGTTAACGATGAGTTTTAATACCTTATCAATCCCTGGTGAAAGTAAAACCATCGGAATTTCAGCCTACGCGATTGACCCCAACACAGGAAGAACAGCGCTATCAAGCTCTACGGATCATCATTATTTGATGAGATATGGTTCGCTATTTGCCTCAACTTTCCTTGAGGGTTTTGGTAATGCATTCCAGTCTTCAGATACACAAATTACTATTGGTGGTACAGGTGGTACAACCAATACGACTGTGCAAAATGGTATTGGTCGCTCTCTGACTGATAATGCTGTTATAGGTTTAGCGACGCTTGGTAAGGCTTGGGGGCAACAAGCTCAAAAAAATATGAATGTGCCTACAACCATTCAGGTTTATTCAGGAACCCCAATTGGCGTGTTATTTTTACAAGATGTTACCCTAGATACTAAAGGATAAACATGAGCGATAATAAAAATTTTGACGAAGAGTATCAATATGTTGAAGAACCTGATGGCCAAACAATTGAGGTCGAGTCTGAACCCATACCTGAACCAAAGGTTGAAAGTTCTTCAACAAATGATTACGCCAATAAAATAAATTCATTAATCAAGCAACCCTCTGTAAAAAGAAATGCAATGATTGCTATTGGCGCGCTCTTAATATTACTCACATTATTAAAATGTGCCGCAAAGCCAAGTGTTAAACAAGAAATGGAAGAACCCAAACCTTTGCCAATGAAGCAAATTGGTGGTGTGCCTGTGCGACCTATGCAACAGGATTTAGGAGGTTCTGATATTAATACACTAATGGATATGCAAAAGAATATGCAAGCCAATTTAGTGGCTATGAATGATAAGGTGAACGCTTTAACAGGTCAGCTGAATACACTCAATTCGAATAACCAAGTTCTCCAGCAACAATTAAGTCAGTTATTGTCTAAATTACAAAGTATGCAACAATCACTCGATGAAGCGATTGCTTCAGCGAAGGCTAGACCTCAAATTCAAGCAACAAGATCACATGCTATCCGCTCAAGGCATTATGAACCTGCTATACCAAGACTTAATTATTTTGTTCAAGCCATTATTCCTGGTCGTGCTTGGTTAATCAGCTCTCAAGGAAAAACCGTAACAGTTCGAGTTGGTTCTATAATACCTGGCTATGGTACGGTTAAATTCATTGATGCGAAACAAGGTCGAGTGATGATGTCATCGAGTAAAGTATTTGTTTTCAATCAAGCTGATTAATCGATAGGGGGGGACATGGACCAATATATGAATATTTTTCAAAATCTGCAACCCTCACTTTTACAACTTGAAAATCTTATTACCGCAGTTGCTTATTTAATGGGTGTGCATTTTTTAATAAAAGGAATAGGTGCTCTTAAACACGCAGGTGAGATGCGTTCTCATATGTCACAACAGCATTCTATGAAAGAACCTATGTATTATTTATTGGTAGGTTCTATGTTGTTGTATTTACCTACGGCGCTTTCTGTTTTTTTAACAACAGTATTTGGTTCGGATGATATTCTTCAATATAGTCAGCTTCAGAGCTCGAATACAATTTTGAATTCTATGTTTGGTGCTGCGGGTGTTTTTGGGCAAGACATGGTCATTTTTGTTCAAATTATTGGATTAATTGCGTTTATTCGGGGTTGGCTCTTGGTGGCAAAAGGTGCGCAACAAGGAGGCCATCAGCAAGGTGGTATGGGCAAAGGAATGATGCATATATTTGGTGGTATAATGGCTATTAATATTGTTCAAACATTGAATGTCATAAGCAATACTCTATTTGGTTAAATAAAGTATTTGCATTTTGATTAAATTTGAAGCATAATTGCGCCATCAGTTTTAATTTGTAATGGTATATTATCTATGAACTTCATTCGTATTCTTCTTCTTTGTTTTTTTCCTATTTTTGTGTGTGCAGAAAATTTAAGCTTGGGTGATTTGGCTTCGAATGTGACGCACAGTTTTGAAGCAATAACCAAATTGATTACAGCAGGTGCCTATATTGGTGGAATCATGTTTTTTATTGTGGCGATATTCCAATTTAAACAGTATAAAGAAAATCCAACCCAAGTACCTCTTAGTAAACCCATGATGATTTTATTCATGTCTTCAGCGCTTATCTTTTTACCTGAATTTGTTAATTCAGTAAATACAACGATATTTGGGCCGAATATAGCAGTGGCAAGACCTGAAGGGTTCTTACCTGGTGTTTATTAAAAAATTTATGAGGTAGGGATTGTATATTTCTAAATTATCATCAATAATGATGATTAAATTCAATTGTTTAAATGGAGAAATCATGGTTTCAAAAATTATAAAAAAAATGTCTCAATTGGTATTTCTTCTTCTTGGCTCTAGTTTGAGTTTTGCTCAAGGTGAATCTATTGGTACTTTGGCTGCAAACGTCACCAAATCATTTAGTAGTATTACAACTTTCTTGACAGCAGGTGCTTACGTTGGTGGGGTATGTTTTTTTATTGTTGCTGTTTTCCAATTTAAACAACACAAAGAAAATCCAGCTCAAAATCCTTTAAGTAAACCAATGATGATTTTGGCTATGTCGTCAGCCTTAATATTCCTACCAACTTTCATAGGTTCGGTTAGTCAGACTATATTTGGTAGTTCGTCAAAAGCAGGAACAGCCACTGGTTTCCAGCCTACATAGAATCGAATTCTATTGTTGTTTTATTAGCCTGCTTGACATATGGTCAAGCAGGTTTTTTTTTGTTTATAAAATCATTGACAAAATTCATGGTTAAAGTGAAACTTGATAAGAGATCATAAAAAAAAAATAAAATGACAGAACTACAGCCTTTTCAAAACAACATCCTTGAATTAAGAGCTTCTCCAGATTCTTGGAGATTATTTTCTGCACGAAAATCAGATCCTAACTTCCATCCTTTTGAAAAAAAAGTTTTTGAAAGAGATGCTTATAGATGCCATTTTTGTGGTTTTCAGGCTAAAGAATTTCAAGAAATTGTAAATTTAGATGGAAATTTCCGTAATAATAAAATTAGTAATCTGGTAACTGCTTGTGTGTTTTGCACACAATGTTTTTTTCTAGAATCGATTGGTGTTGGTGGTGTTGGTGGTTTTGGTGGCGGAATACTTATTTATATGCCAGAGTTTTCACAAGCCGAAATTAATAGCATTTGCCATGTTCTATTTTGTGCTATTACCAACAATTCATCCTATAAAAATACTGCACAAAATATCTATTTAAATCTTAAGTTGCGTTCTGCTATGGTTGACGCAAAATTTGGAGAGGGATCATCCGAACCTGCAAACTTTGGTCATTTACTGATTGATGCGTCTCATGTGGGTGAGGAAATTTTAAAAAAAATGACAGAAGGCCTTCGAATATTACCATCAAGGGCTCGATTTAGAACACAAATTGAGGCCTGGGCTTCAAGCGCTATTTTAGATATTAATTCTTAAATGTATTTGGGAGTGTTGCATGGTTAAGTGGGCTGAAAATTTTTTTGATGGTTTTGATACCTTTTTAGCATGGCTCAGTACCTTTTTAAAACAATATACAATGAATTATTGTGATCTGGAAACAGCAGATAGCCAAACGGTGTTGGTAAATCATGATGGTACGATGGTTTCAATATTAGAAATTGAAGGTATTACTGCATTGATTGGACAAGATGAGTTCGACCAATTAATCAGTGGCTTAGAGAATGCTTTACATGGCGCAATGAGCAGATCTGGATTTGCTTTTCAAATCTATTTTTCATACGACAGAGAAAATATACAAAAATACATCGAAAATAATTTTAAAGCCGCTATAGATACAGCTGAAAGATTGCAGTTAGATTTGAATGACTTATTTAAGGAGCGCACTGAAATTTTGTCGCAGTATTGTGGATTGGAAAAGTGTTATATTGCCATGTTCACTAGACCACAGAGTCTACCTAAAGAACAACTAGAGATGGCTAATAAGGAAAAAAACATCTTACTAAAAGAGAACAAAATACCGCCGTTTGGACGATCTCAGACTATTTTTGCTGCATATCCTGAGATGCGAAATAATCATGATGCTTATGTTCGTTCATTTTGTACTGATTTGGCTGAATTAAAAGTGGTTGCTCGACTATTGACAATTCATGACGCTGTTCACATCATTAGAAAAACAGTTGATCCAGATTTTACTGGACCTGATTGGAGGGCTTGTTTGCCAGGGGATGAAATTTCTGCACGGGAAATACAAGACTTTGAAGGCGATATTTCAGATGTTTTTTGGCCTGCATTGGCCAAACAAGTTATTCCACGTGATGCAGAGATATATGATCGCCGTACTGTCAAAGTTGGAGATAAAATTTATTCTTCTGTTTTTATTGATCTATTTCCCAAAGACATTCGACCCTTTTTGATTTTATTTGCTAGAATTTTACCAACAAATGTGCCATGGCGCATAAGTTTTTTAGTTGAAAGTGAAGGATTACCGACTGTTAAGTTAAAGGGAATTTTAAGTTCAGTATTGGCTTTTTCTTCAGCGCAAAATCGATTAATCAGTGACTCTGTTAATTTATTAGATTATTTAAACTTAAACACAGATGAAACCTTAATTAGGTTAAGGGTTGTTGCAACTACGTATGCGCCTGAAAACGATATGGGTTTATTAAGAAGACGAGCATCTGAATTGGTAAAAGCTATTCAAGGCTGGGGTTCTATGGATGTTTCAGAGGTATGTGGCGACCCTTTTGCAGGGTTTGTAGCCTCGACACTTGCCACTTCACTCAATAGTCCCGCGGTTCCCACGGTAGCGCCGTTGTTCGAAATTTTAAAAATGATGCCTTGGACTCGTCCTGCATCACCATGGGAGTATGGTGCTATTTTATTTAGAACGCCTGATGGTAAACCATGGCCATTTCAACCAGGCTCTAGTTTACAAACCACATGGATTGACTTAGTTTACGCAAGACCTGGTTCAGGTAAATCTGTTTTGGCAAATGCGCAAAATTTAGGATTGTGTTTGTTGGGAGGACTTTCTCGTCTTCCTAGGATTGCAATTATTGATATTGGACCATCCAGTAGTGGTCTAATTTCTTTAATCAAAGAGGCCTTGCCCCCTAAAAATAGACATCTTGCAGCATTTTATCGTTTACAAATGACGCCCGAATACTCCATTAATCCTTTTGATACCCAATTGGGCTTTCGTTTTCCAACGGCTCTGGAAAGGGCTTTTTTAGTGAATTTTGTCAGTTTGTTGGCTACACCCGTTGGTGCACCTAAATCTTATGATGGTATGAATGATTTGGTGGGCATGATTATTGATGAGATGTATAAAAATTTCTCTGATGAATTTCAGCCAACACCATATTCCCCTGGGGTTGATTTATTTTTAGACTCTATTTTAGAAGAAATTGGTTTTAGAAAAGATTCTAAATCAACTTGGTGGGAAGTGACTGATAATCTTTTTGCCGCAGGCCTAGAACATGAGGCAAGTCTTGCGCAAAGATATGCGATGCCATTATTATCAGACGCCGTATCCACTTGTCGAAGTGCTTCGATTGAAGATTTGTATGGGAAAATTACCACACCTACTGGTGAATCATTAATTAATGCCTTCTCGCGTATGATTTCCTCCGCAGTTCGAGAGTATCCTATTTTATCAAGAGTTACGGCTTTTGATTTGGGTGAAAGTCGCATTGTATCCTTGGATTTAGACGAAGTGGCTAAATCCGGTGGTGACTCCGCAGACAGACAAACGGCTGTGATGTATATGCTTGCGCGTTATGTATTGGCTAGACACTTTTATCTTACTGAAGATATTTTAGGTCAGTGTCCAGAGCAATATCTGTCTTACCATCGTGAAAGAATTCGAGAAATCAGAGAAGATCCTAAACGTATTGTTTATGATGAATTCCACCGCACCTCTAAATCTCAATCAGTTAGAGATCAGGTCCTTATTGATATGCGTGAAGGTCGAAAATGGAATGTTCAAATCTCCTTGCTATCTCAAGCTATCGAAGACTTTGACTCCATTATGATTGATTTTGCTACTGCAATTTACATCATGGATGCAGGTCCAACCCAAGCTGTTGACAAAACCGTTAAGATTTTTGGTTTGAATGAAACTGCTAGGCTTGCCCTTAAAAATAGAGTGCATGGTCCAAGACCAGGTGGCGGTACATTTCTGGTACAATACTCAACCAAAATGGGATTGAATGTTCAATTGCTGACTTTAACTCTGGGACCAATTGAATTGTGGGCATTTAGTACCACAGCAGAGGATGTGATTATAAGAAATCATCTCTATAGACATTTGGGACCCATGGAAGCTAGACGTTATTTGGCCATAGTCTTTCCTGAGGGGACTGCAACCAAAGAATTGGCCAAACGTTTGAAAGATATTTCTGAAGAAAAAGGCCTCATTAAAGAGGAACAAAAAGAAAGTATTATCATGGAGTTAGTAAAAGATTTATTAGCCGGTTATGCCAAAGATCCGAATAAAAATATTTTGATTGATTAATAGTGATTTGAATGAAAGTTAAAAATCGTTTTGTATGTCAGCAGTGTGGAGCCATTTCTAATCAATGGAGTGGCCAATGTCATCATTGTTCGAGTTGGAATAGTTTGATATCTGAAATTGTGAATAAAAAATCTGAGCAATTTCATTATGCGCAAGCTCAATCGGATATTACACCTTTGCATGCTGTTTCTTTGCAAGAACAAGAACGTTTCAATACTGGATATGAAGAGTTAAATCGGGTATTGGGTGGGGGCTTGGTACTTGGGTCAGTGGTATTGCTTGGTGGTGACCCAGGGATTGGCAAATCAACCTTATTACTGCAAACCGTTACCAACTTGGCAAAAAACCTCAAGGTTTTATATGTATCTGGTGAAGAATCCTTAAGTCAAATTGCGCTTCGTGCACAACGAATGGGTTTGACTGTACCAGACTTGCATTTATTGGCTGAAACCCAAGTAGAGGCCATTATTCATAAGGCCAATCAATATCAACCAGATGTGATGGTGATTGACTCGATTCAAACCATGTATACCGACATGCAGACAGGTTCACCAGGTGGTGTGAGTCAACTTCGAGAAGCCACTGCCCAATTGGTTCGTTTTGCTAAATCCACCAATACGATTATTTTTTTGGTAGGGCATGTGACCAAAGAGGGGGCATTGGCAGGGCCTCGGGTGCTTGAGCATATGGTTGATGCGGTATTATATTTTGAAGGTCAACAAGATAGTCGTTTTCGAGTGATACGTGCAATTAAAAATCGATTTGGCGCGGTCAATGAATTGGGTGTTTTTGCCATGACTGAAAAAGGATTAAAAGAAGTCAGTAATCCTTCAGCTATTTTTTTATCAGGTCATAATCAACCAATGCCAGGGTCTGCAATTATGGCAACCTGGGAGGGCTCTCGGCCTTTATTGGTTGAAATTCAGGCTTTGGTAGATGATAGTTATGGGCAACAACCCCGTCGAGTGACAGCTGGCCTTGAAAATAATCGTTTAGCAATTTTGTTAGCCGTATTACATCGACATGCAGGTATTCCAACATTTGGCCAAGATATTTTTGTGAATGTGGCCGGCGGCGTGAAGGTCACCGAAACTGCTGGAGATTTGGCTTTATTAGCAGCAGTTGTATCCAGTTTAAAAAATCAGACCAACAGTTCACAAACCATTATTTTTGGGGAAGTAGGGCTGGGTGGAGAAATTCGTCCTGTGCAATCGGGGTTAGAGCGAATTAAAGAAGCACAAAAACATGGCTTTAAAAGGGCAATAGTGCCATTGGCAAATGTTTCTAAAACCAAGGGTATGGATATGGAAATTTTACCTATCAAGCATATTAGCGAATTACTAAGCATTTTGTTTTAAAGCGATTGTATTTATTTTATGGTTTTAAACATGTATAATAATAAGACTATTCGTGTTTTTAAAAAAACCTATGCAAATTAATATTCATGATGAGTTATCTTTTGACTTGCGCGATCGACGTGAAAGAAAAGAATTTTTAGCGCATATTCATGGTTTGGTGCAAACAGAAGCCTTTAATGATTTAATGCAGTTATGCAAGAAATTAAATCTAATGCTCACCGAATCAACTGATTATCATCATATTAAAGATTTATTGAAATATCAAAATGAGGTGATCGCCTCACTTGAAAAAACACTCAATATCCAACCTGTACCCAAAAAACAACCAGTTAAATTGGAGCAGTCTTCCATTGGTATATCATTTCGACATGATGAAGGCAAACGCATGCATGGGGCCTTTTTTGATCATTATGTTTTTAGAAATATCGCGAAAAGACGCACTCATATTTTGACTAGTCCACAAACCAGTCTTCAAAAGTTAACTGAATTTAGCGCACAATCTGTCTTTAGTTTAAATATGAAAGATAATGGTAAAAAAATTATTCCTATACGACATGAAGATGCCAGTCATGATGGCTTGATTGTCATCCCTGGATATTCAAGACAGCTTTATGATGAAGAGCGTATTGCCTTTGAAAATGAATTGATTCGAAAAGCACGTTTGACAGGTCAACCTGTATTGGCAATATGTGCAGGCTCATGGACTTTATGGAATGCTTATGGCGGTACCACAAAAGCTGTTGAAGACCATGTTTATTCAAGCATGCCTTATATTGTCAGTGATGGTGGTATTGGCAATAATAAACAAATTCATCAGGTGGTTTTGAAGCAGCATACCTTCACCTATGGCGCCCTAAGCAAGCCTGGTCTTGCGGCATGTCCAACGGTCAATAGTGTTCATTGGCTAGCTCCAGATCCTCAATCTTTACCCAATATCTTGGAAATTTCGGCTACAGCAAAAATTGATGAACACATTGAAGTATCCAGTCGCCAAGGCGAGCTCATGCAACCCGAAGAAAACTCTGTTGAGGCCTTTGAGACCAAATATGGTGCACCGATGATAGGCATTCAATGGCATCCCGAATGTTTTTATACCAAACAGCACAAAACATCCGAGCAAAAAAGGCATTTGAGCTTAATTGAGTATATGGTATTAGCTGGTGATACTTTCCAAGCGAAAAAAAGAATGCTTGCTGAAATGCAACAAACTCAAAAACTTGAAAAAATAAGCATATTTAAAACTTTGACAGCCTTGCATGAGTTTAAAACCGTAGAAAAAGATTATCAGCTTCATCGAAGATCTTGATTTTCTTCTTTAGAGACGATGTCTTTTAATTGGTAAATTAAACTATGCGCTTGTTTAGGTGTTAACTCATCCGGATTAATTCTTCCAATTTGACCTATCAGGGCTTGCACTTCTTTAGTTAGTGCTCCTGGTTTTTCAACAACTCGAATTGGCGTATCATCGTGTAAGGCTTTGAGTTTTGCTTTGGCCTTGATTAATACCTCTTCTGGAAAACCAGCTCTAGCAGCGACTTCTAAACCATAACTTTCAGTAATTGCACCTTCTTTGATTTGATATAAAAATATGACTTCTTTTTCTTGGGTGATGACTTCCATGTGCATATTTTTTATCATGGGAAAGAGAAAAGCCAATTCTGTGAGCTCAAAGTAGTGTGTTGAGAATAAACAATAGGATTTAATTTGTGTTGCTAAATGAATGGCGCAAGCATGGGCCAAAGCAATACCATCGTGAGTACTGGTTCCTCGACCAATTTCATCGATGAGCACCAGACTTTGGGCGGTCGCATTTTTAAGAATACTGGCCATTTCGGTCATTTCTACCATGAATGTCGATTGTCCTTTGGCCAATTGATCATTGGCGCCAATTCGGGTAAATATTTGGTCGATAGGGCCAATTTTAGCGGATATCGCCGGAACAAAAGAACCCATATGTGCTAAAAGAACAATCAATGCATTTTGTCGCATGAAGGTTGATTTTCCACCCATATTTGGGCCTGTGATGAGCCAAAGGTGCTGTTGATTTTCATGAAGGGTTAAATCATTGGCAACAAATTGGTGAGGGGTATGAGCCGAAACAATCGGGTGTTTACCACCAGTAATTTCAATGACATGTTCTTGAGTTAGAGTCGGTCTTACCCATTGTAGGTAACTTGCTCTTTCTGCTAATGTTGTCAAAACATCTAATTTTGCAATGCTTTGAGAGATCTGTCTAAGCACGGGAATATCGATTTGAATTGTGTCTAAAATCTCATCAAAGATTTGTTTTTCTTTTTGTAAGGCTTTGGATTCAGCAGATATGAGTTTCGCTTCGAAAGAACTTAATTCCTCAGTGACAAAACGTTCAATATTTTTTAATGTTTGTTTGCGATGAAAAATAGGTGGCAAATGCTCGGACTGGCTTCTTGGAACTTCAAAGTAATACCCTTGTATTTTATTAAATCCAAGTCTTAGTGAATGAATTCCAGAGATTTCTTGAGCATTTTTTTCAATGTTCATTAAATGTTGATGGGCATCATTTTGAATATTTCTCAGTTCATCAAGCGCTGCATCGTAACCGGTTGCGATAACCCCACCATCTCGAAGCCAAACAGGTGGTTCAGGAACTATGGCCTTTTGTAGTAATTCGGTTAAATCAGGTAATAATGGGCATTGTTGTAAACATAAAGATAATAAATGCGGTGTTTGGGTATTTTGAAATAGGTTTTTTATTTTTGGTAAAAATTCTAAAGTATTTTTTAATTGTACCAATTCGCGGGGCTTGGTATTTTTTAAACTGATACGCGTTGCAATACGTTCTATATCATACAACTCTTTTAAATATTCTCGAAGTTGAGAGTAGCCGTGTTGTATAAAATAAGCGATGGCATCAAAACGCCCCTCTATCGCCTGATGTTGGCGAAGTGGTTTGACTAACCAGCGTTTTAATAGTCGACTACCCAAAACCGTTTGGGTAGTATCAAGCAGTTCTATCAGCGTATAATGAGTTTCACCTTGTTGGTTTTTTATTAATTCTAAATGAATTTGCGTATGCGCATCCATTTGTAAAAATGCAGCGTTGTCTACAGTATGAAAAGACTCAATTTTAGGCACATTTTTTTTGTAGTTTTCGCATAAATATTGGCACAATGCCCCCAAAGCCGCACGACAGGGGGCGGAACCTTTTGATTGGACTAAATGACTTTGAATCATGTTTGTATCGAAGTAGGTATTCGGTTTTTTTGTGCAAATAAAACTATCTAGAATATTTGAATTCTCTATGAAATTATCAGGTATTAATATTTCTTGGGCTTGGAGTTTCAAAAGCTCTGCTTCTAGGGCTTCTAAGTTGGCAAGATTCATACCAAAACTTTGGGCATTGGTAACGTCTAACCAACATAAAGCGAATTCGTTTTGATGAGGTAAAATTGCAGCAAGAATTTGGTCTTTTTTGGCATCCAAAAGATGTTCATCGGTAATCGTACCGGGTGTGATAATGCGAGTAACTTCTCGTTTCATAGGGCCTTTACCCAAAGGATTTTCGGCCACTTGTTCACATATCGCAACAGACTCACCAAGTTTTAATAATTTTTCAAGATAATTATCGAGTGTATGACAGGGAATGCCAGCCATTGGAATGGGTTGCCCTGCCGATTGACCGCGTTGCGTTAATGTCAGGTGTAGAATTTTTGCAGCATGTTTTGCATCATCAAAAAAAAGCTCATAAAAATCACCCATGCGATACAATAAAAGCATATTTGGATATGCTTTTTTTATTTCTAAGTATTGTTGCATCATAGGGGTGTGAGTGATGGTCATATCATTATTATTGATGATTAAAAATTGGATTCTATCAAACTATTTTCTGCTTGAGAAATTTTTGATGGATTAAAGTGGATGTTTGAGTTGTTACTAATCTGCTGAATGGCTCTATCCAAAGCTTTGGCTTTTAGTAGTATTTCATCAAACTCATCGAAAGGGTCGGATAATGCAATAATTGCACCACCCGCACCGATTGAAGTCGATTGTGGCGTTACAACGGCCGTTCGAATAACGATATTAAAATCCATCGCACCATTGAGAGAAAGGTAACCAATGGCGCCTGAATAGATGTTTCTCGATTCAGTTTCTAAATGAGCAATGATTTCAACGGTACGGATTTTTGGGGCGCCAGTCATTGAGCCGCCAGGGAACACAGATTTGATGCAATCGATGGCATCATATTCAGGTTTGACTTGGCCTACGATGGTGCTGACCAACTGATGCACACTGGCATACGACTCAACATCCATGAGTTTGGGCACTTGAACACTACCGATTTCACAAATTTTCCCCAAATCATTTCTTAATAAATCAACAATCATCAGGTTTTCAGCACGAAATTTGGTATCCTGTTGCAATTGATGGCATAATTGTTCATCCTCTTGAGGAGTTTTTCCTCTGGGTAACGTGCCTTTAATGGGTTTTGTTTCTATTTGCCCTTGGGCGTTCATTTTTAAAAATCGCTCCATCGAAGCACAAACAATTTCTAAAGACTCAAATTTAAGAAATGCGGCATAGGGGGCTGGATTGGATTTTCTTAAGATTTGATAAAAATCCAGTGCCGGTATCTGAAATTCATAATTCAGTCGATTGGTTAAACATATCTCATAGCTCTCACCATCTCGAATATATGTCAGGCATTGTTTAATTTTATCCAAATATTGTTCTTTTGACTGAGAAAGAATTGGAAATTGGTATTTAATTTTAAGGGATTGATTCGGAATTTTTGAAATACTGGTAATCAATTCTTTGATTTCTTGAAACCAATGGACTGCCTGAGATGATTGATTATTTTCAGTCATTGCCAAAAGATAACAACAACCATTTTCATGGTCGATGACAATTGCGCGGTCTAAAAATAAAAATTGCGCATCGGGATAAGGGGATTGATGTTGGGCTTTTAGATTTAATGTTTCTTGGTAAAGTTCGTAACCAAAATATCCAACATAACCACAATAAAAATCAAAAGGCAAATCTATAGGCTTTAGCGCATATTTTTTCAATTCAGATTTGAGAAAATCAAATATTGAATGCTTATAAAAACTTCTTGAATTGCCTTTGGTTTTGGTGACGATTTTGTTGTCCATATCGTATTTGAGATGATGACTTAAAGGGCCGTTTAAACACCCTAAAATTGAAAATCTTGCGTGATTTTTTTGGGTGAGACTGGAGTCCAAGAATACAAAATGCGGTTTTTCTTTAAAATGTTGCAAGATATCTTCTATTCGAATCTTTTCTAAAGGGATTTGCTCATATTGAAGTTCATAAGCATAAGATTTTTTTTCAGTTTGATGGATATTTATCAAAGAAGAGGGATACTTTTGAGGAGTTAAATTTTTAAAATTATAGAGAAGTTGATGGCCAAACTCAGTGCATATGGATTCCGGATGGTATTGGACACCCCAAATGGAGCGGGTTTTATGTTTCACGGCCATGATTAACCCATCTTCTGTTGTTGCGATGGTTTGAAGACAATCAGGAAGAAAATTTTGAGCGATGAGGGAATGGTAACGCACCACATTAAATGGATTTGGAATGTCAAAAAATAAAGGGTCGCCTTCATGTCTAATCGAAGATAGTTGTCCATGAATAGGAATTGGGGCATGAGAAACTTCTCCACCCAAGCTAGTCACAATACCTTGATGACCTAAGCAAATTCCTAAAATTGGAACATCACAATGTTTGATAACTTCAGCACAAATTCCAAAATCTTTGGGATTATTCGGGTGGCCTGGGCCTGGGGAAATAATGATGTTATCAAAAGGGAGTTTTAAAATTTCATCCAGGGTGTGAGTGTCGTTTTTGATAATAATGGGTTCTTCTTGATTAACTTGGGCAACAAGTTGAAAAAGGTTATAGGTAAAAGAATCGTAGTTGTCGATGATAAGTGTTTTCATTTTTTTGATAACCATGCAATGAATAAAATATAATGACACCTAGGAACGTTTTGAGATTATAAAGCTTATTGCTGGTCTTTAAAACAAGAAAGATAGGAAATCTCTAATGGTTATTAAAAGGATTTACCCAGCATTGATTATGCTGGGTAAAATGTCTTAGGAGGTGATGATGTCATGGCTTAGCATTCTTCGATACGCCCTAAAATATGAAACAGGAGGCAGCGATAATAAATCTAACAACTTTTCCATGTAAATACAGGCATAACGTTCTGCTTGAAATGCAAAAAAGGTCTCTTCAGCACCAGCTCTAAATATTTTCCCCCATTTTTTATTAAAATATTTATCTTGTTCGATAATTAAATGAGTTAAAGATGCATCTATTTTTTGTAATTCATTTTGAATTTCTTCGAGTTTTTTGACGTGCAGTTCTTTATTGTGTTTACCGTTGGTAAGCTCCCATGCATATTGAATTTCTAAATCTTGCTTGGTTTTCATCAGTTCGATAATTTCAAATTCAATGGGTTGGGCTTCTTTTTGTCGTTTAATTTCATCACCAAGCTCTTCAACAACTAGGGCTGTACGCCAATTACAATCTTTCTTTAAGCGGACGATATCGCCATAAATATGGTCACCTATATAGAGGATTTCATCACCTTGTATATTTAAAAATTGTGTGAGTGATTTAGCATTACCCCCTTGGTAAATCCCTTTTTGAAAGGGCCCTTCAAGATTAGACATATAGCCTGATGAGGGCTCAACTTTTAGAAATCTTAAGTTGTCATAAAAGAAACGTGGTTTGTTGGCCAAGGTGATGATATAGGGAAAAATATCCTCAAGTGTTTCACCAGGCTCTAAAAAAGGTTCAATAGTAATTTTTAAGAGTTTTTTAGTATATTGGTAATCGGAATTGGTCAATATAAAAAACTGTTTTCCATGTTGAATGAAGCGACGCAATCCTTGAACGATTTCTGGCGATATTTGAATATATTCTTGATGATTGGCAATGATATGTTTTTTCATATCGCCTTGCGCATGAACATAATCTACTGCATTTAAAACATCCAAAGCGATTTGTTTATAGTTTGGAAATAAATCGGGATTCTTATCTTTTAAATCAATCATTTGGGCAAACAAAACACAAAGAGAAATTGAAAAAGCAGTATCAACGGCCATGTAGTTTGGATCATTGAGGTCAACATAAGTACTTCTATAAAATTTGGTTTGTTCTTCATGGTTCATCAAATGCGTGCCATGACGACATTTTTTTATCAGTCCATAACGACTTAATTTCAATATATTTCCATTTTGACTATCAATAACTAAGCCTCGAATTGCTTCTTCATAATTGAATTCTAAGTTTTTAATCAGTTCAGGATAATGATTATTTTTCAGTAATGCTTGGATACTAAATTCATAAACTAATTTTTCGAAGTTTTCAGAGTGGTAACGCACCAGGGTATGGTCCATGTCCAGACCAATCATTTTAATTTTTTTTAAATTTAGGGTGCGGTTACAAAAAATAGGGTAATTCATACGCATTCAAATCCTTTTTTTCAAAGACTTTATATTGCCGAGTGACACAGAAAATAGCAATCTTTAATTTAAAATTTTCTTCTAGAGTGATTGAATATATTTTTTGATGAGGTAGGTTTGAAAGTCTTCTATATTGTCATCCATTTGAAAATATTCTCCATCAGTGCTGACTTTCCAGCATGAATTATGGTTTCGATGAATATTGTGGATGATTTCGTCTTTGATTTGATTCAATGCCTCTTTTTCATAAATTGGAAAGATTAACTCCAATCGTAAATCAATATTTTTTTCTGCAAGGGTTGCAGATCCAACAAAAAGCTTTTCTACTTGACCGATTTTAAAATAATAAACACGATGATGTTCTAAATATTTGCCCAAAAAACAATATTGTTTAATGTTATTTTTAGCCGGCATTTGAGAATAGTTTCTAAAAAATATATGAATAGGGCAATTTAATTGAGATATTTCTTCTATTAAAGAAGAATCTGACAGCGTTTTGGTTTTTAAGAAAATTTCTATTTCTTCACCTGCTTTAAATGCCTCTTTAGCTTCATTGATTAAAGAGATAAGTTTTGGGCGAAGATTAAATGGACTGAACATGACATGATTAAGACTATCAATGGTTTTTTGATAGAAAATATAATCAAAAATTTTTTTTAAATCCTCATTAATTCCTGAATGACTAGTCACCAAACTAAAATCTGCATAAGTTTTGGAATTTTTTTCATGAAAATTACCACTACTTAAAAGACTGATGGCTTTGATTTTAGATGCTTGATTAAATGAAATAAGACACATTTTTGAATGAATTCTTGGTTCATCATGATTGAAAAATACTTTGACCTGATTTTTTTTCAATAAATCGATGGTTTGGTAAACTTTTTCAATATCATCATCGATTTTAACCTCGACATAAACCTCTACTGTTTTATGCATTAAGGCTGCTTGAATCAGAGCATCAATGATTTTTGAATTTTCTTCAATGTGATATAAAGTAATTTGAATTCTCTCAACCTCTGGATGTCTAGCCATCGTTTGAAACAAATCAATAATTTCAGTGTAAGGTTGATAGGGGTGATGAAATAAAATATCTTTTTGCAATAATATTTGAAATTTATCGTCATAATCGCTTTTGAAAAAATTAGTTGGTTTAAAGGCAATGCTTTGTTCTAATTTAATTGGTAAATGTTCTTGGAAGTTTTGGATAATTTCATATAAATCATCAATAAAAAGTGCATGTTCACTTTGAAAAACATCCATTTTTTCTAATTTTAAAGTCTCCATCAGTTTATTCAAAAACTTCGAATTTTTGATTTTATTGGTTTCTAAAAAAGAAAATTTTTTAGCCAAGTTTTTTTGATTTTTATGATTCCATTTATTCAATTCATAATTCAAATTTTGATTTAAACGAAACTCAAAAATTTCTTCAATTGGAGAATTCAAATGATTTTGAAGATAATTTTTAAGCAAGGCGCTTAGGTTACAAATATGAAAATTCTCTGATTTTTTTTTAAGAAAATATTTTTTTTGGTGCGCTGGGAAAGAAATCCATAAAAAATCATTTGTATTTTTGAGGCTTATTAAATAATACAATACATCAAATTTTAAATGATTGATAAAGTCAAAATCATCAGCATGGTATCGGGTAATAGATACATTTTTTATCAGTTCAAAAGAATCAAAGCTAGAATGATTGTGCCCAATTAAATCTATATCAAAGTGGTTTTTGATGAGTTCTGGTTGAATCTTTGTTAAAAAAATATCTTCGATAGCTTGAAAGGTATTGATGATATGTTTTTGGGTGGTTTTTTCTGAGGCGCTCATGATTTTTGAGTCTAGAGCGATTTCATTTTTGATGACAACATGTTCAAGCTTAGATTTGATTTCTCTTATTTTTTTATAAGCAAATAAAAGATATAGAATACGCTCATTTAAATCGATATGACTTAATTGAGCTTGATATAATAACTTATGGATTTCAGGAAATGCCAAACTGATTTCTAATTTATTTGGGTTCATGAATTCTGGTTATGATTTTAAGGATGTGTATTTTATTATAGATTGTATTTTTTGATTTGCAGGGTTAGGTGTTTTAGAATATTTAGAAAAGTAAGCTCACCCAATTGAAATTAGGTGAGCTTAAAGTTTAGAGGGATTGAATCATTTGTTGATGATCTAGGCGTTTTTGAAGAAGTTGTTTTGATTGTTCAAGCTTTTCTTGTTCTTTCGCTACAACATCAGCTGGTGCTTTATCTCTAAATGCAGGCAGGGCAAGTTTCTTTTCACAAGCTTCAATTTCTTTATTAATTTTTGTAATTTCTTTATCAAGACGTGCCAATTCCGCATCTTTTTCAATGAGACCGCTCATGGGGATTAAAAATTCCCATTCATCCACAATTGCTGAAGCACTCATCGGTGCGGTCTGTTCCATCGCCAACATTTGAATCGATTGAATTTTTGCTAATGCAGTGAGCAAATGTTTTTGTTGTTCAATTTTATCAAATGAATCATGTTTTGGAACTTTGATTAACAAGGGAATTTTTTTCCCTGGATTAACATTCATCTCACTTCGAATGGTTCGAATCGCTTGAATGACATTTTGTAACCAAGACATTTGCTTTTCTGCATCTGCATCAACATCTTCAGCATTAAAACTTGGGTATTTACTCCACATCAAACATTCAGAATTATCGCCAACTAATTTAGAAGTTTTTTGCCATATCTCTTCTGTGATAAATGGAATAACTGGGTGTAGAAGTTTTAAAATCTGATCAAGTACATGAAGCAAGGTTTTGCGTGTACCGCGTTTACTCGCTGCCAGCGCATTTTGATCATATAAAGTCGTTTTTGCCAATTCGAGGTACCAATCACAGTACTGATGCCATATAAAATCATGCAAACACTGAGCTAGTAAATCAAAGCGGTAATTTTCAATGTGCGCTCGCGCGTCTTTGATAACATGCTGCAACTGAGACAAAATCCACTTTTCAGATAAGCCATATTGAAATGCACCATCATCTAAATCTTGAATATAGTCTTCTGTATTTTGTAGTACAAAACGCGTTGCATTCCAAAGCTTATTACAAAAATGATGATAGCCTTCCACCCGAGCCATATCAAATTTAATGGTGCGTGATTGTGAGGCAAGGGCGCAAAAAGTAAATCGCAATGCATCTGTACCGTAAGCAGGAATGCCTTCAGGAAATTGTTTTTCAGTTGCTTTGATAATACTTTGCTTAACAGAGTTAATCATTAAATGTTTGGTACGTTTTTCCAAAAGCTCTGGCAGAGTAATACCATGAATAATATCTAGGGGATCAAGTACATTTCCCTTAGATTTTGACATTTTTTTGCCTTCATGATCACAGACCAAACCGGTGATGACGATTTTTTTGAAGGGGATGTCGCCAACAAATTTCATGCCAAACATGATCATTCGTGCTACCCAAAAGAAAATAATATCAAAACCTGTGAATAAAACAGAGGTCGGATAAAATTGTTTCAATTCAGGGGTTTGTTCTGGCCAACCCAGGGTGGAAAAAGGCCAAAGAGCTGAGGAAAACCATGTATCTAGGACGTCTTCATCTTGTTTTAAAACAACATTTTCATCCAAGTGATGTTTGATGCGAACATCTTTTTCACTGAGTCCTACATAAATATTACCTAGGTTATCATACCAAGCAGGTATTCGATGTCCCCACCACAATTGACGACTGATACACCAATCTTCAATATTTTCCATCCAGTGAAAATAGGTTTTTGACCAGTTTTCAGGATAGAATTCAATTTTTCCACTACGAACTGCTTCAATAGCTGGCTCTGCAAGCGGTTTGGTTTTGACATACCATTGATCAGTTAATAAAGGTTCGATAATGGTATTGGATTTTTCACCGCGTGGCACAGCAAGTTTATGCGCGACTTTTTGTATCAAAAGACTTGCTTCTTCAAGGTCTTTAAGAACTTGCTCGCGTGCTACGAATCTATCCATACCTTGATATTTCACAGGGGCATTTTTATTGATGGTTGCTTTTTTGGTTAAAATATTTAGCATGGGCAATTGGTGACGTTTACCCATTTCATAGTCATTGAAATCATGGGCAGGTGTGATTTTAACACAGCCACTACCAAAGGATTGGTCAACATATTCATCAGCAATAATCGGGATGGTGCGATCACATAAAGGCAAGTGAACATGTTTACCAATTAAGTGTCGATAGCGTTCATCATCAGGATGAACAGCAACTGCCGCATCACCCAAAAGTGTTTCAGGACGTGTAGTTGCTACAGTTAAGCTTTCATGACTGTCTAGGATAGGGTAGCGAATATGCCATAAATAACCATCTTCTTCTTGAGAAATCACTTCTAAATCTGATACTGCTGTTCCCAGTTTAGGATCCCAGTTAACCAAACGATTGCCACGATAAATTAAACCTTCTTCATACAATTGAATAAAAACTCTTTGTACTGCAGAGGATAAACCCTCATCAAGGGTAAAACGTTCACGGCTCCAATCAACAGAAGTCCCCATTTTGCGCATTTGCTGGGTAATTTGTCCACCAGAGGTTTCTTTCCATTTCCAAATGTGTTCTAAAAATTCTTCCCGTGATAAATCTTTACGATAGATATCTTGTCGCTCTAATTGGGTTTCCACAACCAATTGGGTTGCAATACCGGCATGATCAGTACCAGGTTGCCATAAGGTCTTGTCGCCAATCATTCGATGATAGCGTGTGGTAATATCAATGAGTGTATGCTGGAAGCCATGCCCCATGTGTAATGTGCCAGTCACATTCGGCGGGGGTAACATGATACAAAATGGTTGGCCATTGCCTTGAGGAGCAAATTTAAACTGATGCTCCCAGTTTTGAGACCATTTCATTTCAATATTTTCAGGGGAATAGTTTTTATCCATATTTGTTTACAAAAAATTTTTGAATGTCGCAAATATAACATTGCAAGCCAATGAATTCATCTATTTTCTTAAATTGTAGGCAAAATTTTCTTTTTTCTAGCGGAATTATGACGTTCGGTCATTTCAACATCGATGTAACGATCGGTTGTCGCACTTGAAGCGTGACCCGCATCATCCCTGACATGTTCGCGGGGCCTAATTTTAACATCCTCAGAAATACTGGTATGCCGAAGCCAGTGAACAGTGGCTGCCTCTAGGTGTTGTGCTTCCTCTAATTCATTGTCTTGACGTAGTTTTTGAGCGGCAAGGTCAAAGCATTGTTGAATTAAACGTCGAATGGTAATGGTATCTGAAATTGGCCCAAAACCTTTGATTTTGGGGATGAGGTAATCATTTTCACCCGGTGATGGGAGTGAGGGAAGGCCTTGGAACACTCGCCATCTTTTTAAAGCTTCCAAAACCGTTTCACTCACAGCAATTTGTCTTTTTTTATTGCCTTTACCGACTGTGGTAAACCACCAATTGCCATAATGGTCTTTCCCAAAATCATTCATGGTTGGAATCCAACGATCGCTTGCTGTTAATTCCGATATCCGTAAATACATGCCATACATGGCATGTAAAATAAAACGGGTACGCTCATGTTTATCAGGCTGTTTTTGCGCTAATATCTCAACTGTTTCAAGTACGGTCTCCCATTGCAAAAGACTTAAGCGACGAATAGGTGCTGATTGTTGATTTTTTTGAATAAATTTACTTTTCTGTCGCATCAATGCCACAGGATTTATATCAATATATTCATCGGCAATTAAATAATTAAAATAAGTACTTAAAATGGCAAAGATTTCTTGAATGGCACCTTGGGATAATTGCACTCTATTTTTATTCGCTGGAAAAACAAAAGGTCGCCAGGCTGGGTTGGGATGTCTTTCTCCATTATTCTCTAAAAAACGAGGCACTTTGAAAGCATTGATCCATTCATCGGGGGGATTTTGACAAAACTTGATATAAATTTCTAAATCTTGCCGAGCTAAGGCTTTTAAGGTTTTATTTTGAATGAGCCAGCACCATTGTAGAAAACGTTCAACTTCACGACGATAGCTATTAAAAGTGCCTTGTCGGCCCGCATAGCTTTTAAGAAACTCAGTACTAAATGCGTAATCTTGCTTTTGTCCATCATTAAGGTGCATGGGTGGGCGATGGGCGTGCAAATAGTCGGCTTGGTCAAAAATAGCAATGGGAGATTTCATTTTTTTTATTATTTTAAGCGGTGATATCAAATATCATAACAAATATATGAAATGGTGGGGAAGTGTGTTGGAGTGGGAGTTTTGACAAAATGGCATGGTTTTTAACTTTTTGAAAATAATTTAAAAAAATCCCAAAAAAATTAAAAAATTTTTTAAAAATAGGTATTGACCAAGTTTAATCTCGGTTGTATTATGCAGTCTCTGTCCTAGCGATGGGTGTATCGGGGTATAGCGCAGTCTGGTAGCGCGCCTGCTTTGGGAGCAGGATGTCGGGAGTTCGAATCTCTCTACCCCGACCAACTTTGCGCCTGTAGCTCATCTGGATAGAGCATCGGCCTTCTAAGCCGAGGGTAGCAGGTTCGAGTCCTGCCAGGCGTACCAGCCTTATTTAAATATTATATTATGGTGGATGTAGCTCAGTTGGTAGAGCCCCGGGTTGTGATCCCGGTTGTCGTGGGTTCGAATCCCATCATTCACCCCAGTTTTTTTTGCTAATTTTCTCTGGTAAAGCCTTTACAAGCTTTCCTGTCTCATGAATAATTGCAGCTGATTTGCGAAAGTGGCGAAATTGGTAGACGCGCTGGATTTAGGTTCCAGTAGGGTAACCTGTGAGAGTTCGAGTCTCTCCTTTCGCACCAATTTTTTAACCGGTTTATGAGGTGAATACGATGGCAGTTTCTTTAGAAACTTTATCTGAATTAGAGCGTAAATTAACCATTTCCCTTGCTGATAATGAAATTCAAGATGAAGTTAATACTCGTTTAAAAAATATTGCTCCAAAAGTACAAGTACAAGGTTTTCGTCAAGGCAAAGTTCCCTTTAAACTCGTTCGTGAACGTTTTTCTGATAAAGTTCGTCTAGAAGTTATCAATGAATTAATGATGAGTGCTTTAGAAAACGCGATTGAAGCAGAAAACTTAAAATTAACAGGCTATCCAAAAATTAACGTAACTTCTAGCCCTGAACAAGGCGATTTTAGCTTTGAAGCTGTTGTTGAAGTTTTCCCAGAAGTTAGCGTCAAAGAATTAGATAATCAAGAAATTGAAATCATTGAAGCATCTGTTGCTGCTGCTGACGTTAAAGACATGATCGAAAAGTTACGCGAACAACACAAAGTTTGGACTGATGTTGAGCGTGCTTCTAAAAATGGTGATCAATTAGTTATTGATTTTAAAGGTTATGTTGATGATGTTCCTTTTGAGGGTGGTGAAGCCAACAACTTTAAAGTTGTTTTAGGTGAAAAACGCATGTTACCAGACTTCGAAAAAGGTCTACTAAAGCATACAGCAGGTCAAGAATTTGATATCGATGTCAATTTCCCTGAAGATTATGGTCAAGCTGATTTAGCTGGCAAAAAAGCGCGTTTCAGCATTAAAGTTCATCAAGTACAAGCTGGAGAATTGCCAGAATTAAATGATGAATTTGTTAAAAAATTCAATATTGAAGGTGGCGTTGATGCTTTAACCAAAGATATCGAAGCGAACATGAAGCGTGAATTAAAAAAATACGTGAGCCAAATCAACCGTAAAAACGTATTTGATAAATTAATTGCTGAAAATAAAGTTTCTTTACCTGAAGGTTTAATTGATAGAGAAATTGAAGAATTAAAACATCAAATGTTCCACCGTATTTTTGGTGCTGAACATCATGAAAATGAGAAAATTCCTGATTTCCCAAGAGAGTTATTCTTAGAAGAAGCACAACGTCGTGTACATTTAAGTTTGTTATACGTTGAGTATGTTAAAAAGCATGGCTTAACTGTTGATGACAAACGCTTAGATGCGCTTGTTGAAGAGATGGTTAGTGCTTTTGAAGATCCAACAGAAGCTCGTGAGTGGTACAAGAAAGATCAAAAACGTTTAGAAGATCTGAAAGGCTTGCTCATGGAAGAAGTTGTGATGGAAAAAATTCTAGAATTTGCGAAACCAGCCTTGAAAAAATTGAATTATCGTGAAACCATGGAGTTTGCAAATCGCAATAACGACGGAGACGCTTAATGAGTTCTATACAATTATCCAGTGGCCTAGTGCCAATGGTTGTTGAGCAAACAGCGCGTGGTGAACGCGCTTACGATATTTATTCACGGTTACTCAAAGAAAGAATTATTTTCTTATTGGGTCCTGTTGAAGACAATATGGCGAATTTAATCGTTGCTCAAATGTTGTTTTTAGAATCAGAAAATCCTGAGAAAGATATTTATTTATACATCAATTCTCCAGGTGGTGTAGTGACAGCAGGTCTTGCAATTTATGATACCATGCAGTTTATTAAACCCGATGTGAGTACTTTGTGTATAGGTCAAGCAGCGAGTGCTGCAGCATTATTGTTGTGTGCCGGTGCTGATGGCAAGCGTTATTGTTTACCCAATTCACGTGTCATGATTCACCAACCTTTGGGTGGTTTTCGTGGCCAAGCTTCTGACATTGAAATTCATGCTCGAGAAACTTTAATAATTCGTGAAAAGCTCAATAACATTATGGCTAAGCATACTCGTAAAACTTCTGAAGAAATTTTACGTGATACGGATAGAGATAATTTTATGAGTGCAGTTCAAGCCAAAGATTATGGTTTGATTGATGAAGTTTTATATCAACGCGAAGGTTTACCGAAAGTTGAGTTCTAAATAAAAGCCGCTTTAGCGGCTTTTTTTTTCTAGATATTGACACATTCCTATGTATTCTGGAGAATTGTTCCAAGAAACATAGAAAATAACTTGAAATTTTAAGATTAGCCCACATTTTAACGTTAGTGCTACTTGCGAAAGCGTATTGAAATTTATACATTTGATTAAGAGGAAATAGTATGTCTAAGTCTGACAATGGGAATGAGAATACATTGTTTTGTTCCTTCTGCGGTAAAAGTCAGCATGAGGTTAAAAAACTTATTGCCGGCCCTTCAGCATATGTTTGTGATGAATGTATTGCATTATGTAACGATATTATCCGTGAAGAAATTCAAGACGAAAGTCCAACATTAACTCACAAAGACAATCTACCCAAGCCTAAAGAAATATCAAAGTTTTTAGATGATTATGTCATTGGGCAAGAGCATGCTAAAAAAGTCTTAGCTGTTGCGGTTTATAATCATTACAAACGTTTACAAAATCCTAAACACGATGGCGTTGAGCTTGGCAAAAGTAATATCCTTTTAATTGGGCCTACAGGTAGTGGTAAGACCTTATTGGCACAAACCTTAGCACGATTATTGAATGTACCATTCGCTATTGCCGATGCAACCACATTAACTGAAGCCGGTTATGTGGGTGAAGATGTTGAAAACATTATTCACAAATTATTACAAAAATGTGATTTTGACGTTGAAAAAGCTCAACAAGGTATCGTTTACATCGATGAAATTGATAAGATTTCTCGTAAATCTGAAAACCCATCCATTACCCGTGACGTTTCTGGTGAAGGTGTTCAGCAAGCTTTATTAAAATTAATTGAAGGAACCGTTGCGGCAGTTCCCCCACAAGGTGGTCGTAAACACCCTCAACAAGAATATATTCATGTTGATACATCAAATATTTTGTTTATTTGTGGTGGTGCATTTGCGGGTTTAGAAAAAATTATTCAAATGCGTTCTGATAAATCAGGTATCGGTTTTGGTGCTGATTTAAAAAATAAAAAAGAAAATAAAGAAATCGAAAAATTGTTAACCCAGTTAGAAGCCGATGATTTGGTTAAATTTGGATTAATTCCTGAATTTGTTGGTCGTTTACCTGTAGTTACCACTTTACATGAACTTGATGAACCTGCTTTAATTGATATATTAACGCAACCTAAAAACTCTTTAATTCGTCAGTTCCAAGCATTATTTAAAATGGAAAATGTTGAGTTAGAGTTTAAAGAAGAAGCGCTTCATCAAATTGCGAAAAAAGCGTTGAAAAGAAAAATTGGTGCTCGAGGGTTGAGAAGTATTCTAGAAGACATTTTATTAGATACAATGTATGAATTACCTTCTTTAGAGCATTTAGAAAAAGTTGTTGTGGATGAAAACGCAGTGTCTAAACAAGGTAAACCAATTCTGATCTATAAAATGGGTCATGATGCAGCCAAAGTAAATAGCGGGCGTGAATAAGAAAAGGAGTTACAAATTGACAACTGAAGAAATCAAAGTACTTGAGCTGCCCATTTTACCTTTACGTGATGTAGTGGTGTATCCGCATATGGTCATTCCGCTTTTTGTGGGAAGACCTAAATCGGTGAAAGCATTGGAAGCAGCAATGTTGGAAAACAAAAAAATCTTTTTGGTTGCTCAAAAAGAATCTGCAAAAGATGATCCGACTGAAAAAGATCTTTATCAAATCGGAACCATCTCCACATTGCTTCAGTTGTTAAAATTACCCGATGGTACTGTAAAAGTATTGGTCGAAGGTGAGCAACGTGCTAAAGCAGATAAATATTCTCTACATGAAGGCAACTACCTTGTCGCACAGTTGACAGAATTGAAAGAATTTTCTGAAGAACACTCAGAGAGAGAACTTGAAATTTTAGTACGCTCTTTGATTTCTCAATTTGAGCAATACATCAAATTAAATAAAAAAATTCCGCCGGAAGTTATGGCTTCAATATCCAGTATTGAAGATCCGAATCGATTGGTTGATACCATTGCCGCGCACTTAACTATCAAAGTTGAAGAAAAACAAGAGATTCTGGAAACTTTAGATATCGGTGCTCGTCTTGAACGTTTAATGAATTGCATTGAAACTGAAATTGATTTATTACAAGTTGAAAAACGCGTAAGAAATCGCGTTAAACGTCAAATGGAAAAAAGCCAGCGTGAGTATTATCTCAACGAACAAATCAAAGCCATTCAAAAAGAATTGGGTGAAATTGGTGAAGAGGGCAGTGATTTAGATCAGCTTGAAAAAGCTATCGAAAAAGCAGGCATGCCTAAAGAAGCCAAAGAAAAAGCGATGAGTGAACTCAATAAGCTTAAGATGATGTCACCGATGTCAGCTGAAGCAACAGTGATTCGTAATTATCTCGATTGGATTATTGCAGTACCTTGGAAAAAGAAAAATAAAGTTGAATTTGATCTGAAAAAAGCTGAAATTGTACTAGATAAAGATCATTACGGCTTAGAAAAAGTTAAAGAACGTATTATTGAATATCTGGCTGTGCAGCAGCGTGTAAAACAACTCAAAGGCCCAATCATTTGCTTGGTTGGACCTCCAGGTGTGGGTAAAACTTCTCTAGGTCAATCTATTGCTAATGCAACAGGACGAACCTTTATTCGCATCGCTTTGGGTGGTGTTCGTGATGAGGCTGAAATTCGCGGTCATCGCAGAACCTATATTGGTTCTATGCCAGGTAAAATTATTCAAAAGCTTTGCCAAGCGGGTGTTAAAAATCCTTTGATTATGCTGGATGAAGTCGACAAGATGGCTATGGATTTTAGAGGAGATCCGGCTTCAGCATTGTTAGAGGTACTTGATCCTGAACAAAACAATACGTTTAATGATCATTACCTTGAAGTCAATTATGATTTGAGTGATGTGATGTTCATTGCAACAGCCAATTCGCTCGAAATTCCAGCACCTTTGTTAGATAGGATGGAAGTTATTCGTTTACCAGGCTACACAGACGATGAAAAATTACATATTGCTAGAAATTATTTAGTACCCAAACAATTAATGTTGAATGGTCTTAAAATCAATGAGTTATCCATCACTGATCAAGCTGTTCATGAGATTGTTAGACATTATACACGCGAAGCAGGTGTAAGAAATCTTGAAAGAGATATTGCTAACATATGCAGAAAAGTGGTAAAAAAATTATTAACAAAGAAAAATTTGAAAAAAGTAACGGTAACTCGAAAAGCTGTTGAGCGTTACTTAGGTGTTCCAAAGTTCATGTATGGTATTGCAGAACAACATGATCAAATTGGACAAGTAACAGGTTTAGCTTGGACACAAGTTGGCGGTGAGCTATTGACCATTGAAGCAGCCATGATGCCAGGAAAGGGTAAGGTCACCCATACAGGGCAATTAGGCGATGTGATGAAAGAATCCATTCATGCTGCGATGACAGTCATTAGAAGCCGTGCTGGAAAATTAGGATTGCCTCTGGATTTTTACGACACACATGAGTTTCATATTCATGTACCAGAAGGTGCAACACCTAAAGATGGTCCAAGTGCAGGTATTGGAATGTGTACAGCTTTGGCATCAGTGGCTGCTCAAATTCCAGTAAGAGCCGATGTGGCAATGACAGGTGAAATCACTTTAAGAGGTCAGGTATTGGCCATTGGTGGTCTCAAAGAAAAATTGTTAGCTGCGCATCGGGGTGGTATTAAGCAGGTCATTATTCCATTAGAGAATAAAAAAGATCTTGCAGAAATTCCTGAAAATGTATTGAGAAAGTTGAAGATACATTGCGTAAAAAGTATTGATGAAGTGTTACAATTAGCACTACAAAAAGACATTTTGCATCGGGAGAAAGCTGAACTTGAAGAAATTTAAAAAATTTTAAATTTTTTCAAAAAAAGGCATTTACAAGGCCTAAGAAACGCGGTACTATTTGCCTCGCTGTGAAGGAGAAACGAAAAAAAATTCGAAAAACCTTGACGAGGCAAAAGAGTTTTGTTTAAATCCAAATTGTCAGTTGGAAGACTTTAACAGCAAGGGGAAAAAAATGAACAAGAGTGAATTAGTTGAAGCAATTGCAAACGGTTCTGGAATTACAAAGGCCGCTGCAGGTAGAGTACTAGATGTATTCATGACCACCATTACTGAAGCTTTAAAAAATGGTGACCAAGTTGTTTTACCAGGTTTTGGTTCTTTTAAAACAAGATTGCGTTCAGCCTACTCTGGAAGAAATCCCCAAACAGGTAAAGAAATCCAGATTAAAGCAGCGAGAGTTGCGAATTTTAAAGCTGGTAAGAATTTGAAAGAAGCAGTACAAGACGTAAAATAATTAGCTGTAAGTTTTTGGATGCTTAGCTCAGCTGGTAGAGCATCGCCCTTACAAGGCGAGGGTCGCAGGTTCGATCCCTGCAGCATCCACCAAATTGGAGTGGTAGTTCAGTTGGTCAGAATACCGGCCTGTCACGCCGGGGGTCGCGGGTTCGAGCCCCGTCCACTCCGCCAAATTGAAAAAGCGCCTTTAGGGCGCTTTTTTCTTATGTAAAATCTAGTTTCCTTCGCATTATCTTGGTATGATAAACAATCATTTGTAAGGATTCATACAGGTTTTTGGAAAACAAATTATGCTGCAAAAAATTAATGAAAAAATTCAAGGATTAGTCGCCTGGATTATCGTGTCATTGGTCATTTTGACATTTGCGATGTTTGGCGTAGATTATTATATGCAATCTAAACGTGATGGCGCAAATGTGGCAGAGGTCAATGGGTCACCAATTAGCAAGCACGAATTTGATTTACAGTTTAGACGTTTAACACAATTTAAAGATACTTTGCATTGGTCGGCAATGCGAGAGAATCAACTCAAAGCACAAGTTTTAAATGACCTGATTTTAAATAGTCTGAGTGTTCAAACTGCCAAGCTCAATGGTTTTGCAGTCACGCCTAATCAAGCCAATGGCGCAATTTACAGTATTCCCCAATTTCAAATGGATGGTCGTTTTAATTCCATGAAATATGCCCAAGCCCTCAATGGCGCTTTTTTCACACCAGAATCATTTCAACGTGAAGTTCAACAAGGCATGTTATTGAATCAGCAACGTTTTGCTTTTATTGGCACCGCATTTGCACTTCCTAATGAAATCGAACAATTTGTTAAACTCTATATGCAAACCAGGGATTATTCTTACACACGCATTCCTGCTTTGAAATTTGTAGATCAAGCGGATGTGAAGCAAACTGAAGTTGAAAGTTATTACAATAAGCATCAAGAAGTCTTTTTAACGCCAGAACGATTGAGTGTGAAATATATCCAGTTGTCCTTGCCTGAATTGAAAAATAAAATTCAATTGAGCCGTCAGGAAATTGAACAATATTACAGTGATCATCAAACCCAATTTATGCTTCCAGCCCAATGGGATTTGGATAACATTGTGATTGGTTTCCCAGAAAAAGCATCGCAAGAAGAGCAAGCCAAAGCCTTAAAATTTGCGCAGAAGTTATCAAAACGATTTAATAAGCATCCTCAAGCCTTTGCTGAATTTGTAGAAAAAGTTAAAAAAGGTGAGTTTGTTGAAAATGGTTTAACACTATCCACAGCCCATCTTCCAACTATCTATGCAGGTCAAACCAATTTAGACGCTGACTTGGTGGATATTAATAAAGCCGATATGGTTTCATTACCTGTACGTACACCAAGAGGTTATGAGCTTTTCAAGTGTCTTTCTTATCAGCCCTCTCATTTCAAAGCGTTAAAAGAAGTAGATAAACAAATCGCTGAGCTTTTAATTAATGAAAAAGCTCAAACACTATTTAATCAGATGATGGATAAACTCTCAGAATTAAGCTTCCAACATCCAGATTCTTTAGATAGCATTGCTAAAAAATTAAAATTAGATATTCATGAAACACCCATTTTCTCAAAACGAGGTGGTAGTGATGCGTTTACCCAAAATAAATCGGTATTGCGAGCTGCATTCTCGCCTGATGTTTTAAAATATGGCAACAACAGTGAACCTTTACAACTGGATCATGATCATGTCGTTGTGCTTCGTTTAGGTCAGCATGTACCTGCTTCTAAGCAAGCTTTGGTTGATGTGAAGCTCTTGATTGCCAAAAAATTGGCAAAAAAACAAGCGCAAGCAGAAGCTCGTAAATTGGGTGAAATGTTGGTTGCTTACCGTAAATTCCCAGATGGTCAAAAAAATCCAATGTCTGTGGCATCCAATTTAGCTTGGAAGAAGGTAGAGCATGCTGCGCGTGATGCTGCTGATGTTCCAGCTGGTGTCAATGAATTGGCATTTTCTTTACCTTCAGTTGGTACTCGCTCAGGTCGAACCTTGGTGGGTGGCGATTTTGTGGTGGTTGAGCTTAATCAAATCAATCCAGGCAATATCACTTTGTTAGATCCAGAACAAATTTCTAGTATTACTCAACAAATTGAGTCGAATTTTGGGATGATGGATTATGACTTGTATATTCAGCACATGATGAGCCAAGCACAAATAAAAAAACAAGCTTAATTACCCCAATCTAAGAATTAAAAAAAAGCCAAGATACTCTTGGCTTTTTTTATTTATTTGACTTTAAATTTCACATATTGATATCTGACATTTTTACCTTCGGTCGTGGTTACATCCATGGTGCCATAACTATGTACGCCAGTAATAATACCAGACTTATTGGTGCGTAAGTCAGTAAGTCTATCCCCATAAAGATAACTGTAGTCTTTATGAAGGGCGCCTTCGTCAGATACGCCACATCCTCTTGCTATTCCATCCATATAGCCTAAGAAATGATTCTCATTATCGGTAAGCATATAGTCAGGGCCTGAGGTTTTATCGGCATATTGCGATTGTAATGTCTCCCATGAACGCATGGCCATTAAATTGGTTGATATTGCCATGGTGGTAATGAGAAGTAAGCATTTTTGATATCCTTTCATCGTGTACTCCTTACAACAGTATGAAGAATCAGAAGCTCACTGTAATATTAGTCCAAAAAAGTGAATTGGTCAAAAATTATACTAAATCATTTAATGACATTATGACATTTGCACAAGCCCTTTAATCGATATACTACCTTGAAAAACACTAGATGCGGTCTACACTTTTAATATAGCAATGCCTGTAATTTTACAAACGAGCGCATAGAAATGACCATGTCCAGCCATGAAGAATATAATTATCCATTGAGAATGGTGCATTCTATTATCATATTATGTGCAAAAATCTTGGGTTTTCCTGCAGATACAAGCGGGATGTGTTTCGGTTTTACAATGCGTTGGATAGAAGCTGTAATGACCAATACCATCGATGATTTTCATGAAAGATTGAAAAGAATAACAAAAATTGTAGAATTAAGTCGTCGAGGCGAGTTTTCTAAACTAAACGAAAGAGATATTGATATTGATGCTTTCTATAACAGTCTTTTGCTTTATCAATTTAGTGCTGAAATCACTTCTAAAATTCTAAAAAGCCATCTCACTCAACAAAATATTGAAGAAATTGGTGAAATTGCTTACTCGATGGAAATGAAAAAAAAGGTGGGTTTAAACAAAGTAAACCAATATATTATGGTGAGTTCAAAGAACCCAATATCAAAGTTTTTCTAACAGCACTTGAAGGAAAAATTAAAGAGTCAGGATTTGTAGATAAAATTCCTTTTATGTTAACGTTAATTAACGCAAAAGCTGAGTTTCACGCGGTTGCTTTAACCTATGAAGCACCAGGTTGGCATTTTATGGATGTCAATCGATTTACACCAAAACGTGTTGAAACTATGGATGAACTCATGCCTCTATTGCCATTCGAGGGCTATAATTTTTTTGATATCATCGCAATTTTACCTAAAAATGCTCCCTCGCACATTGAAAGTAAAATATTAGAAATATCCCCAATACAAGCAAATTTGATTAATTATGGCGCTATCCTCTGTCTTGCATCCAAAAATGGTCATTTGGAAGTCGTTCAGATGTTACTGGAACAGGGGCTAGATCCAAACTTATCTTGGACTGATGATTCGTTTCCTCTTTATCTTGCTGCATATGGGGGGTATGTAGAAGTAGTGAGAGCATTACTTACAAGTAAGGCAAACCCCAATCAAGCGACAATAAACGGTTCTACGCCCCTTAGTATATCTACGTATATTGGAAATGTGGAAATTGTTAAACTATTGCTTGAAAATGGGGCCAACCCTAACCAAGTTACAAAGGGCTTTGTTACACCCCTTTATATCGCTTCGAGTAAGGGTAATTTAGAAATCGTTAAAGTGTTACTTGCAAAAGGTGCAAACGCTAATCAATCGAAAGATTTATCTAGTAATTCGCTATATATCGCTTCCAGTAATGGACATTGGGAGATAGTTAAAACCTTACTTGAACATGGGGCAAATCCAAATCAAGAAATGTTAAGTGATATGAGTCCCCTCTATGCAGCAGCCACAAATAATCATTGGTCTGTCGTTATGCTATTACTTGAACATGGGGCTGTTCCTAATCTATTACAGACGTCAACTTACGCACCACTTCTCTGTTTGGCCGTAGATTCTGGTCATTTGGACATCGTACAAGTATTACTTGATAAAGGTGCGGACCCTAATCAGGTGATGACATCAAAAGGTGAAACGCTCCTCTCTATCGCTATACAAATGGGGCATCTAGAAATCGTTAATAAATTACTCGAAAAAGGGGCAAATCCCAATCATACAATGATCACTCACCTTACGCACGG
>DHHZ01000125.1 GCA_002403515.1 Legionellales bacterium UBA4759
TTGGTAAAACAATAAAAGTTTTCTTGATAAGAATCATTCCACTGTAAGGCCAATTCAACAGCAACACCATCTTTGCTGCCAGCAGTAAAAAACACATTGGGCATGATGGGTGTTTTATTTTTATTGAGATGCTCAACAAACGCACTAATACCGCCTTCGTAACAAAACAAGTCTTGTTTTTGAGTACGTTCATCCAATAAATCGATACTCACGCCTGGATTTAGAAATGAAAGTTCACGTAAGCGTTTAGCCAAAATATCATAATGAAATAAAATATTGGTAAATACTTCCGAACTAGCCTGAAACCAAACAGAGGTTCCAGTTGAGTCGGATACGCCTGTCTCTGCCAATGGGGCATCTGGAACACCATTTCGATAATGTTGTTCATAAAGCTTGCCATTGCGACGAATGGTTAAATGTAATTCAGAAGATAAGGCATTAACAACCGAGACACCTACCCCGTGCAAACCACCGGATACCTGATAAGATTGATCATCGAACTTACCACCAGCATGCAAGATTGTCATGATGACTTCAGCTGCTGAGCGGCCTTCCTCTGGATGAATATCAACAGGAATACCCCGTCCATCATCCGAAACAGACACAGTATCGTCAGCATGAATAATTACTTTAATGTTTCGACAATGGCCTGCCAATGCTTCGTCAATCGAGTTATCAACCACCTCAAAGACCATATGGTGCAAACCAGTCCCGTCATCGGTATCACCGATATACATACCAGGACGTTTGCGCACAGCATCTAAACCTTTTAAAACCTTAATTTTACTGGAATCGTAAGTGGTTGCGTCAGTCATTCATACCCTCGGGAATAATCCATTTAATAATCAAAAGATTATACCAGATATCCGTCTATTGAGCGAGAGGTGCTAATAAACGTCTATACTCATTTCACCTCTTAGATTCATCAACATGTGTTTTCTAACTTGAGCCACATCTTTGTATTTGGAAAGTAAATACAAAAGTTTACAGTGCGCAGCCTCTGGCGTCATGTCATAACCACTTAATAAACCCGCCTCGAGCAAGCTGAAGCCTGTGGCATACTGCGCCATTTCAACAGAGCCATGTAAACACTGCGTGCAATTCACAACCACAACACCTTTTTCATAGGCTGATTTTAATAGTTTTAAAAAAATTGGATTATTATTTTGAGCATTACCACTGCCAAAAGTCTCTAATACCAAACCCTCCACTGGCTGCTCTAAAATAAACTGTAAAACTTCGGTTGAAAACCCAGGAAACAAGCGAAAGTTTGCAATAAAATGGGGAGAGATTTTTTGTAAATGAATATCGCCATGCGGTTTTTTTAAGACATAATTTTGTTTGATACGAATATGAATTCCAATGTCTGCTAAATAAGGATAATTGGGAGAGTCAAAGGCAGCCAGAGATTGAGCACTCACTTTCCTTGCACGATTTCCTCGCATCAGTTTGTGATCAAAATAAACACAAACTTCGGCCAATCCAGAGTTGGCGCATATCCACAAGGAACTGGTTAAATTATCGACGGCATCGTTGCGCACCTCGGTGAGAGGAATTTGAGAGCCTGTGATAATCACAGGCTTGGCAAGATTCTCCAGCATAAAAGACAATGCTGACGCGGTATAAGCCATGGTATCCGTGCCATGCAAAACAACAAAACCATCATAATGATGGTAGTTTTTATAAATATCTTCGCCTATAAGATTCCACTCATTGAGTGTGACATTGGAAGAATCAAGCAATGGATCATATTCATGAATATGATATTCGGGCATTTCTGGATGTTGTAGGCCCAATAATCTGGGTAACGTTTGAGCCAAATGTCCAGGTGAGGGCGAGAACCCTTGAGAAGTTCTAACACTCGAAATGGTGCCACCCGTATTGATAATTAAAATCTTTTTCTTCTTCATGAATTGAATTTACTCATATAATGATGCTCACATTGTCTCACATTGCTTTATTAGGTAGCAATGTTTTTTAAAATTAGGTCTAAGCGCTCTTCCACACTCACCGCCGGCAATATGATGGGCTGATACCGCAAATACCGATAAGACTCTAAAATCAAATTTCCCAACTCTTGGGCGGTTGCTTCATTTTCTTTTCGGACACCATCTTTAATAATTGGCAAGCCCATACAGTAAAATACTTTTTTATATCTTCTAAACCGCGCCGCATTGATAGCCACATTCACGTTGAGTTGATTAAATTTAAAATACGCAATGCTATCAGGGATACCTCTATCAAAAAAAATCATTTCCTGCACATCCAGAAAATGCTCTCGACGACATGTAATGGCTAAAATCTCTCTCTGGAATGTTTCTATTTTTTCATGGGTCTGGTTTTTTAAACATTCCATGATTAATTCCCTAGCAACCTCTGGACTGGTTAAGAACCCTTTATTTTGTAATTCTTGAATAAGAGTTGTTTTACCTGACGATGGTGGACCAGTGATGACTATCCAATTGGTTTGTTTCATTTGAAACTCATTTTGTAGTCTATAATTTGATTATGGACCCAAATATTGATTAAAACCATGATAAAAATAACTTTTTTAGGTGGTGCAGGAACCGTAACCGGTTCAAAGGCATTGGTCGAATACGAAAATCACAAACTCCTTGTTGATTGTGGTTTGTTTCAAGGTTTGAAAGAATTGCGACTGCGCAATTGGGAGCCCTTACCCATTTCACCATCAAAAATCACAGCCGTGTTGCTCACGCATGCCCATATTGATCACAGTGGCTATATCCCTTTGCTCATCAAACAAGGATTTAAAGGTAAAATATATTGCACCAAAGCCACCTTTGAACTTTGTCGAGTTTTATTACCCGATAGTGGTTACTTACAAGAAGAAGATGCCAAACGCGCAAATCTCTATCACTACAGCAAACACTCACCAGCCCTTCCGCTTTATACTGAAGAAGATGCTGAAAAATCTTTAAAATATTTTGAAATTATTGAATTTGACCAGGTCTATGATTTCTTAAAACCTTTAAAAATCACTTGGCATAGAGCAGGTCATATTCTGGGAGCCAGTTGGATAGATATACAATCTCCTCAACAAAACATTATTTTTAGTGGCGATTTGGGCAGACCTCGAGATCCCATCATGCGGGCACCGGAGCATCCTAAAGCATGTAGAACACTAGTTATCGAATCAACCTATGGTAATCGCAAACACTCGGAGGAAGACACTCTTGAAGTCATTGCAAAATGCATACGTAATACCTTTGCACGAGGTGGCGCTGTACTTATCCCAGCTTTTGCAGTAGGTCGTACCCAAGCAATTTTATATTATCTGGACAGATTAAAATGTGCCAAACGCATCCCCGACATGCCCATTTTTCTCGATAGTCCGATGGCAATTGATGCCACCAAGATTTTACAATATCATGGAGATGAGCATCGTCTTAACCCACATGACTGCTAAAGAATATGTAATCAAGCCCAATATATTCAAACACCCGATGAATCAAAAGCACTCGATAGTATGAATATACCTAAAATAATCATTTCAGCCAGCGGCATGATGACAGGTGGTCGTATACTTCATCATCTAAAGTTTTTTGGACCCGACCATCGCAACAGTATATTAATTACTGGCTATCAAGCAATAGGAACCAGAGGCGCTCGACTTCTGAATCATGAAACGCATCTGAAGATTCATGGTGAATTGATTCCCATCAATGCAGAAATTATAGAACTCACCAGCACCTCAGCTCATGCTGATTATGAAGAAATTTTAGAGTGGCTTGGTAGTTTTGCGGTGCTTCCACGGCAAATATTTATTAATCACGGGGAGTATGACGCAGCGATTGCGCTTAAACAACCTATTGAATCACGGTTTGCCATTCATTGTGTGATTCCCGATTACCTTCAAAGTTTTACACTAAAATAATGTTTCACGTGAAACATTAGGGCCATAGGTATCGATAAACCAAGACATATAAAACAGTCATGCCAATGATTGGAATCACAATAAACCCCAAGAACAAATGAATTTGGGTTCGATTCTCAGCTGAATACTGATAAAACGCTTTAAATTTTTTAAACCATTTTTGTATCATTATTTTTATTCATCAAATCTTATTTGAATTTATATTAAC
>DHHZ01000055.1 GCA_002403515.1 Legionellales bacterium UBA4759
GTGAGCACTGCATGAACCGCTTCACAGATGGGCATTTCAATTTTATAGTGCTTGGCAAGTTGAACTACTTGTTTGGCATTATGTAAGCCTTCAACCACTTGTTGTACTTTTTCTTCGGCTTGTTTTAGGTTAAGCCCTTGCCCTAGATATAAACCAAAGCGACGATTTCTAGATTGATCATCTGTGCAAGTTAATACCAAATCTCCCAACCCCGCTAAACCACTAAAAGTTTGTTCTTTGGCACCCATTTGACGACCTAAATGCGTCATTTCGGCAATACCGCGAGTAATCAAAGCCGCTCGTGCATTAGCCCCATAAGATAATCCATCGCTTAATCCACAAGCAATAGCTAAAACGTTTTTTATCGCACCACAAATTTGTACACCCAATAAGTCATCGGATAAATAAACGCGGTTATACTCAGAATGAAGCAGTTTTTGCCAGGCTTTTTGAAATACTTCATCGTTGCCTGCAACAATAAGCCCTGTGGGCTTTTGTGCTGCAACTTCCTTTGCAAAAGAGGGGCCTGAAATCATTGCCATGGGAATTTTGCCATATTTTTCAATCAGGATATCGCTAAAAAGACGATTACTTTTAGGTTCAACTCCTTTGGTCAACCAGGCGATTCCTTTTTTGGGCAATTGTGGAATGTTATCAATCAATGCCATGAAGGCTTGTGAAGGCACTGCAATCAAGACAAACTCTGCTTTTAATGCGTCTTGAAGTTTGGCGGTGACTTTAAGATTTTTGGGAAAGGGAACATTGGGAAGATATTTTTTATTCTCACCATGTTGAATATGTTCAATATTTCTTGCCCAAAGAAGAACGGAATGGCCTTGATGAGCCAAGGCCAATGCAACAGCTGTTCCCCAAGAACCAGAGCCAAGTACGGCAATTGAGGGAACACTTGAGATCATGATTTTTGAGCCTGTTCTTCTTGTTTTTGGTGCCAGTAAATGGCATCAAAATTAACTGGTGACAATACCAATTGAGGGAAGCTAGCACGGGTGACTTCACTGCTGATGGCTTCACGCGCATAAGGGAATAACAAGCTTGGGCAAAAACTTCCTAAGGCATGTTCGAGTTGCTCAGGGTTTGCGCCTTGAATGGTGAAAATACCCGCTTGTTCCACTTCAACTAAAAATGCAACTTTAGATTTGTTTTTGACTTCAGCAGTCACCATTAAAATCACTTCAAACATATCTTTTTCAAGGTTAACAAATTTGACATTCAAGTCTAAATTGAGTTCTGGCTCCCAGTCTTCTTGAAAAACTTGTGGGGTATTGGGCGCTTCAAAGGAAACATTTTTGGTGTAAACTCTTTGAATAAAAAATTGATGTTGTTCTGGATTCGCTTGTTCTGTCATTTTATCTTCCTTTAACCATGGGTAAATTATCGCTTTGCCAACTACTGAGGCCACCTTCTAAGATAGTAATTTGCTCAAATCCTTGGGATTTGAGTTTATCTGCTAGACGGGCAGCTTGCTGTCCTTGTTGACAAACCAATACAATTGCTTCGTTTTGAAAAGCCATGAAAGCATTTTCATCTTGACCTAACCAAGGGATATTTTTGCTATTTAAAATATGACCTTGTTTAAAGTTTTGACTAGTACGAATATCAATTACTTTCGCTTTTTGCTCGTTCATTAACTCAATTAATGCTTGGGCGCTAATTTGTTGTGGTCGGTTTCTCTTGTTCCAGAGTTCAACGCCAATTAAGGCGATGAATAACGCAATCCATACAGAAAGCATTAAAATATGGTTTTGAGCAAAATTAATCATATCGTTCATTTTTAATCTCAAGTTTTAAATGCTGATTTATTATCGCGATAATCAACAGGTTTGGCAAGGTAAACCTGCGTCTACCCAATTGCTGACACCACCTTCAAGTTCGATAATGTGATTGTATCCCAAACTCAAGAGCATGAGAGCTGCTTGATGTGAACGCCGACCTCGTTGACAATAGAGATAAATGGGTTTGTTTCTATCTTGGCAAAGTTTATCGATGGCGTTAGGTATGGTTGCCAAAGGTACTAATGTCGCGCCTTGGATATGATGGTTATCCCATTCATCTTGCTCACGCACATCAATCACCAATGGTGAAGATTCTTGCATGATTTGTTGTAGTTCTTTGGGGGTAATGATGATGTGTTTCATTCTTTTAACTCTCGAATAGGGTTTGAAGTTAAACGTGTGAAAGTCGAGTGATGTAATAGCCAATACAAGCCGCCGACCCAAACGCCTCCTAGTAAGGCAGTAAATGCCCAAGTTGCAGGACTCACCAAAATGGGTTTTAGACCTCTTTTGCCCAGTTCCCCACAGTCTTTCGCCACAGCACCAGCAAACAGCAAATGAATGAAGCCATTAATGAGCCATAACATGCCCTCAAAAGTTTGCCAAATGTGTTGGTAATTTTTAATCCAGTATATCCAAGTCATTTTAGATTCCTATAAAACCCAATTGCCGCCAGGCCTCATAACAGACAATAGCAACTGAGTTGGATAAATTTAAACTTCGACTTTCTGCTTTCATAGGAATTCGTATCGGATAATACAGACTTCGAATATCAGCAGGCAAGCCACGAGTTTCAGGGCCAAACAGCAATATATCATCGGCTTGATAATTGACTTCGTGATAGCCCATGGTTGCATGTGTCGTGCATGAAAATATTCTACAATGTTTATTTCGTTCTAAAAAGTCTTTCCAGCTATCATGATGATGTATTTCAGCAAACTCATGATAATCGAGGCCAGCGCGTCTGAGCTTTTTATCATCCCAACCAAAACCTAATGGATGGATGAGATGAAGCTTTGCGCCGGTATTGGCGCATAAGCGAATGATATTGCCTGTGTTTTGTGGTATTTCAGGCTGGTAGAGTGCTATTTGAATCATTAGATGCTGTTGTTATTGGAAATGGCGATGATTTTGCCTTATCTGAGGTTTCTGTCAAGGGGGCGTCATCCTCAGGTACATACAGTGAAGCACTGCTATCTTGAGCAGGATCTGAAGGGAGTGCTTTGTTAATACCGATTAAATTATTACGGTATTGTAAGTATGCATCACGCATGAAGATGTATGGATCTAATGAATCATGCAGTAAATGTTCGCCATCCATCATTTGAGAACGAAGGTCAACGTAGCGTGTGGTTAAAATGCCATATAAAAGTCTATCGGCAATAAGTGGGTAAGGTGTCATGAATGTATAATCCACGACTAAGCCAAAACCATCGCGAATGGTCGATGGGCCTAAAAATGGAATCATGATGTAGGGCGAATTGGGATTGCCGTAATGGGCAAGCGTTAAACCAAAATCATTATGATGTAGGGGGACACCCAACTTCGTGGCCACATCACCAATACCTGCTAAACCAAGGGTTGAGTTCAGGTAAAATCTACCAAAATCATTGATGGCATGTTTGCCTTGGAGTTGAAGAATATCATTGCCTATGGTGGGCAGCATAGCGATATTGTTGAACACATTATTAATCCCGCCCCGAATTGCAGCTGGCATGTAAAGATAATAAGCGCGAGAGGGGGGTCTTAGAACGGTGGCATCAAAGGCCATGTTCATTTTATAAATTTCACGGTTTATGTTTTCAAATGGGTCATCTGGATGAGGACATTGGTGTTTACATCCATTTAATAAGACTGCAAAAAGCGCCGCTGTAATCAATCGTAATCGCATATGATATTCATCCCTAAATCTCAACCATCATCCTATCTCAAATTTAAGCTTATCGCTACTGTATTTTTGCGTTAGACTTCGTTAGATTAAATGGATAGACAATTTGGGGTTCAAACATGTTTAAAGTCGATGACAGAATTCTATCAAGTTCAGTATTAATTCAAGAGGATATACTTTCTAGCGTTTTTTTAAAAAATACTCGAGAATTTCCATGGTTAATTTTGGTGCCTCGAGTGCAAAATGTCTCTGAAATTCATGACTTGTGTGAAGCTGACCAAATTTTATTGACACAAGAAATAGCCCGCTGGTCTTCTGTGATGAATGAAATCTATCAACCTCAAAAAATGAATATAGCCAACCTTGGCAACATGGTTTCTCAGTTACATGTGCATTTGGTCGCGCGTTTTGAATATGATTCTCTTTGGCCTCATGGGATTTGGCAAGCAGCGCTGAAGACCAGCCCATATGAAGAATTAGAACTACAAAAGAGTTTAGAGACTTTCTCTTCTATTAAAAATCAGCGATAATTCTAAAAATTTTTTTTGGAAAGAATGTTATGCATGTCGCAACTTGGTTAGAACGTCTGAATAAAGAACAACAACAGGCGGTGACCGCCCCTTTGCAAAATAGCTTGATTTTAGCAGGTGCAGGCAGTGGTAAAACCCGCGTGCTGGTGAACCGAATAGCCTGGTTGGTCGAACAAGACTATCTGAATTTATCGCAAGTGATGGCGGTAACTTTTACCAATAAAGCCGCGACTGAAATGAAGCATCGTTTGAAAAGTTTGATTCCCCATGTGCCATTTGATTGGTGGGTTGGAACTTTTCATGGTTTAGCGCATCGTTTTTTAAGAAAACATCATGCCTTGGTGGGGTTGTCAGCTCATTTTCAAATCCTAGACAGCGATGACCAAGCGCGCATGATTAAACGCATTCTGACGGATTTAAAATTAGACCCCGAGCAATGGCCAGTCAAAAAAGCCATGTCATGGATTAATCAACAAAAAGATGAAGGT
>DHHZ01000025.1 GCA_002403515.1 Legionellales bacterium UBA4759
TTTTTTAGGGGTGCACTACATGAATTAACATTTGAACATTCAATTCCAGACAGTGACGTTCCATTTAATTTCGACGATTTAAGCTTCTTCCAGGAAGACGCTATTATTGAAATTTATGAAGAATTAATTACCAAACTTGAAAACGCTGATGAATCGATTCGAGAGTTATTAATTCAAAACAATTCTGAGTTTTTAAAACTTGCTAAAAATATCAAGAAACATCAAGAAGAAATTAAATACGAACGTGAAAAACAACTATTCAATTACAATTCTACAACAGATTTCTTCGAGCTTTTTAAGCAACGTTGGCATTTATTTTTAGTCAAAACATTTGCTCAAGAACTATTGGATGATTTTAGTTACAGAAATTTTTTAGTAACGGGTGATTTACAAAATATATGGGCCTTTGAGAAGATTGTTAATCCTTTTAAGTTGTTACTGGGTAGTTTAGCATTTGTTGAATGCATATTCTTTGCTATTTCACAACTAGCAATTCGGTCATTTAAATTTTGGTCTCAACTATACCAAAAAATTTGGCAAAAAATATTATTAATTGCTCTATTTTCTTTACCTGTAATTATTCTAATATCTATATCTTCCCCGTTATTATTAAATATGTTTTTCCTTGCTGATGTGATAACTGATGGTCTTGAATTACTAGCAAATCCTTTCAATCTCATTATCAAGCCACTTTCAGAAAAGTGTAACTCGTCTGAAGAATTGACATTAGGTTTAGTCTTGTCTGCCGGTGTCGGTTTAGCTTTAGCCTTAAGTTATTATCATACCCTGACACTGAAAATAATACTCATGACTCTAGACATGATATATTTTTATTTACTTGGCTATTTTTTATACAATCTTTATAAAACATCACCAAGAAATTTTTTAATTAGCTTGGGTAGTTATGTATCCATGTTTGCTTCAGACTTTTTTGAACACGATTATGTAGTTTCTTCGAACATATTAATTGATATCTTTCAAGATTTTATTAATATTGGTTATTTTTGTAAACTAATTCGTATGATTACCATGGCTAACGAGTATTTGGCTGAATTATATAGAAATTTACCTCTGCCCAAAGAAAAAACAAATACAGCGTTTGTAAACATTATTAACCAAAAACATAAGACTGCTTATTTATCACATTGTTTTTTCAATACCCCCAAGGATGCCGAATTTATTTGTCCAAAGGGTTCTGAATCAGAATTACATGTGATGGCCGTTCATTAAAAAAATGTTGATCTTCATTTGAAGACGCAATTTAATTGACTATTTTATATCTTTATGATAAATTATTGTCCATAAATTTGCAAAGGGGTTTATCATGTCAAATATTAATGATTTTATACAAGATTTAGATGCTGAAATAGTATTAGGCCTTACTGAAACACAGATTGAAGAAATGCTAAAGTCTAAAATTGGCGCGTTTTTAAATGAAACAAAATCCCCTGAATTAAAGAATACTTATCGCAATTTATCACGAAAGTTACACCCCGATCACATCGAACTTAAAGCTTTTAAAGGTAAAAGCTATGCGCATATACCTCAACAAGTTTTAAATGAACTCTGGGCAGAGAAAAATACCCCTTGGACAACCAAATTATATAACAAACTAGATACGGTTCGAATTAAAATAAACATTTTAGAAAGATTTCTTCTAGAATTTATCAAATTAATATATGATCAAGAGATGGCGCTTGAACAAGCGAAATCTGTCGGAGCCTCAGAAGAGGAACTTAAATTTCTTTCTAAAATTCACCAAGACGAAATTCTTAGTTTATTTGAAAAACTCAAATCTAATTTTTCTGAACTTTATTTTTACGAAAACTATCCAAAACCCATACAAAACATTATCTTTACATTTCAAACAATTCTAAATATCGGTATTGCTGCCGCTTTAGTAATTGATATTATCATTCTAAATATAAATAATTTATTAAATGATTTTGTATCTTCATTATTGAAATCCGAGAAAAAGAATCTTGAAGAAAATTCAAGTGATAGTGAGGAATCTTATGAAGAACCCAAGTCGCTTTTTGAATTGTATTATGCGTATGCAACCCAATTACTCAATGACATTGATACTACCCAACCCATCTATAACCATATTCTAAAAGGTTTGTCTTTGATAATATCATTGCCTTTAATTTTGGTTTCTTACTCTATCGACACAGCACACACACTTTTAGCTCATAGCTTAATGTCTATCAAATTGCTATCGGCAGAGCTTATGAACGCCCCATTAAGAGCTTATAATTATTTTAGCGCAACTGCACAAAAAACTAATACCCCAAAAGCTCCTATTCTCGCTATTATGTAAATAGTTTAATCTGGGAATGATGGATTATTAATAATGGTCCATCATTTTACCTTCACTCCAAAATCTCCTGTCCCCATTGATTTGCCAAAATCACCAAAATAGATAATACTGAGAAAACATTCAAAAGCTTTAAAGATATTCAGATAATCTCATACTCATTTCCCAACAAGCTGAGGATTTATGGAGTGGAATACTAAGCTCAAGGACTATAAGAGCAGGCTGGTTCAAATCAAACCTTATTTAGAACTGGGAAAAGTAGTTTCAACTAAAAACATTATCCCGTTACTTGAGGCTGTCATTAAGCCCCACGATATTGTATGTATTGAAGGCGATAATCAAAAACAAGCTGATTTTCTTGCACGCAGTTTATGTCAAGTCAACCCCAAAAAAATATATGGCTTACATATGGTGCAATCTTCAATTGCCTTACCCGAACATTTAGATATTTTTGAACGCAAAATTGCTGAATATGTTGATTTTGCCTTTTCAGGGCCGCAATCAACTCGTTTAGCAATCATGATTCAAAAAAAACAAATCAAAGTGGGAAATATTCATACCTATAATGAACTTTATGCAAGATATGTGATGGATTTAATCCCTAATGTTGCATTAATATCGGCAGAAAAAGCTGATCATCAAGGTAATTTATACACTGGTGCCAATACTGAAGAAACTTCCAGCATTGTAGAGGCTGTTTCTTTTAAAAATGGTGTAGTTATTGCTCAAGTAAATGAGCTGGTGGAAGAATTACCACGAATTGATATCCCTGGTGGTTGGGTAGATGCTGTAGTCAAAGCCCCAACGCCTGCTTACATTGAACCCTTATTCACAAGGGACCCCGCATTAATTGATGAAGTAAAAATTTTAATGGCCATGATGGTCATCAAAGGCATATATGAACCTTATCAAGTTAATCGCCTCAATCACGGTATAGGTTTTAATACCTGCGCAATAGAGCTAATTCTTCCTACTTACGCCCAATCACTTGGTTTAAAAGGAAAGATTTGTAAACATTGGATGGTTAACCCATTACCGACATTAATACCAGCGATTGAAGCAGGTTTTGTGGAATCTATTTTTTGCGTAGGTGGTGAAGTGGGCATGAATGATTATGTACGAGCAAGAAAAGACGTATTCTTTACTGGCCGCGATGGCTCGCTTCGCTCCAACCGCTTATATGGGCAATTGGCCGGCCATTATGCATGCGATGTTTTCATTGGTGCAACGCTTCAAATGGATGCGCAGGGCAACAGTTCTACAGCGACCAAAGGCAGGATTGCAGGTTTTGGCGGGGCCCCCAATATGGGTTGCCTTCCCAATGGAAGAAGGCACTCCTCCTATGCGTGGCTTAAAGCCGGCCAAGAAAAAAATTCACACCAGCCCATGGAAATGCCTCGTGGTCGAAAATTGGTTATCCAAGTGGTAGAAACATTTCAAAGTGCGGGTAAGCCAACTTTTGTCGAACGACTGGATGCATGGGATTTACAAAAAGAAATGCATGCTGATTTACCACCGATTATGATTTATGGTGATGATATTTCTCATATTGTTACCGAAGAAGGCATTGCCAATCTTTTACTATGCAAAAATTTAGAAGAACGAGAACATGCTATTCGAGGTGTATCTGGCTTTACCCCGATGGGATTAAAGCGAGATCAAAGTAAAGTTGATGAATTACGTAGTAAAGGAATTATTCAAAGACCTGAAGATTTAAAAATTTCATTAAAAGAAGCCGATCGTGATTTACTAGCAGCACAAACAATACATGATTTGGTAGAAATTTCTCAGGGACTTTACTGCCCACCCAATAAATTTAGGAATTGGTAGGATAGTCTATGGATATTTATGAGTACACGTTTAAACCGAGTAAAGCTTTAAAAAAGGCATCTACAACTAAAGTCGGTGTAGCAGGCTCTGGCAATCTTGAAATCATCATTAAACCCCATCAAAACAACGAAGAAACAAAAATTGTGGTCAACACAAGCATTACTGGTTTTAAAACCACCTGGGATGAGTTAATCAAACGTTTTGTTCATGATAACGACTATAAAGGTTTACATATAACCTTAAATGATGCCGGGGCCACACCGCCGGTTGTGGCACTTCGTCTTCGACAAGCTTTAGACACTTATCAAAGTGGTTATCATCAAAAAACCTACTATATCGAAGCCAATGCGCGCAATAGAATATATTCACTGGTAGATGAAAATAGTTTTCAAGAGTTTTTATTAGACCAGGATACTCCAAGCCCTACCCTACCCCAATTAAATATTCAAATCGAAAGTGATGACGGCATTATCATTGGAACTGGAAAATTCTCAGGTACCAAAGTTGCTGTTGCCTCACAACAAAAAGATTATATTGGTGGATCAGTGGGGGAAGTACATGGTGCAAAAATTGATGGTCTAATCAAATATGCCATCAAACAAAAATTACAAGCAATCGTATTTTTAATTGATAGTGGCGGAGTTCGTTTGCAAGAAGCCAATATTGGTGAGATAGAAATATCTGAGATTATTCGTTCTATTTTAGATGCACGCTCGGCGGGAATAAAAACCATTGGGGTTATTTGTGGCAATAATGGTGCATTTGGTGGAATCGGTATTATCAGTGGCACATTAGATTACATAATTATTAATCAAAGCGCACGTATAGGAATTTCTGGCGCAGAAGTCATTGAAGCTGTGAAAGGTGCCGAGGTTTTAGATAGTAAAGATAGACCTTTGGTTTGGCGAATTTATGGCGGTAGAACCCGATACTTACAAGGCGCAGTTCAAGCCTATACCACCAATAAAATTGAGCATATTCGTGAAGCAATCATTCAAGCATTACAAACTGATATGCCCGGATTGGATTTAAACACTCTATTAGCAGAACATCAACAATTACAAAAACGCATAACAATTACACAAGGTCATCATGAAGAAGGTGAGTGGCTAAAGGTTCACGAACCTAAACTCCATGAGCAAGAGCCCTTCAATTGCTCAGATGCTTTATTTATGACCTTAGCCAAGAAAAGGAGCCAATAATGCCAACGGAAACATTAAAGCTCGAATACCTTTTGCAAAATATTTTTACCAAATCTGAAACAAAAATTGTCAAAAATGTGGTTTTTGGCACAGGCTATATTAAAGATGTAAAATTCAATATTTTAGGTACTGTAGAGAATACCAATTTTGGTGTAGATGAAGCCATTGAAATGGCTAAACATATTTTAGAACTGCTACAAACCAACAATCATGCACCCATTATTTTACTCACCAATGTTATTGGTCAAAAACTTTCTGTTCGCGATGAGTGGTTGGGAATGTATGCATATTATGGCCACTTATTAAAATGTCTCCATCTGGCTAGAAAAAATGGCAATAAAATCATTTCTCTCATTTATAACGAAGCCATTGGCGGTAGTTTTATTGCTTTTGGAATGATGGCTGATCGCATATTTTCTTTAAAAGATACCCAGCTTGCCGTCATGTGGTTAGAGGGAATGGCAAAAGTGACCAAGATAGACATCAATGTATTGCGTGAAATTAGCAAAACCTCACCAGTTTTTGCGCCTGGCGTTGAAAATTTCAAAAAGTTAGGTGGTATCCATGAGGTTTTAACTTTAGAAGAAGTTCCCCAACAGTTACTTACCTCTCTTGAAGAAAAAAATATTCACCTTGATAATCGTGCGCAATTGGGTAAAAAATATGGTGGTCGACAGTTGGCTTATGATCTTATCCAAACGATTGAAAAATTATGAACTACGCGCGTCATACCTTGTGTTTTATTTATCCCAATTCCCTCCCTCTTTCCAATCATACAAAAGAAGAACTCGATTTATTAGATTTTTGGTTAAGACACCGCTACCCTCTTATTGTAACGCGCCAACCTGAAAAAATTCATCAGGAAGATATTCATTTGGCTTTACCTTTTTTTGATAATGACCAAATGAAAAAAATACGTCTTGGATTTTTATTCTCAAAAACTGCCATACAATCATCGAAGGAATTGCCCATACTCGAAGAACTTTTTCCTCATGTTCAATTGGATTTTGAAATAAGAGTTTATGGTTCTTATTGTTGGGAATACCTGACAGGCCAAAGCTACATCAATCAAAGCTCTGATCTTGATTTACAAATTATTTATCACAACGAGAGCTTATCGGCATTGAAATTACTTCATCAGCAATTATCCGAAGGATTAAATTCCATAGCTCTAGATGGAGAGGTTCGTTTCCCCAATTTGGGTGACTGTGCATGGCTTGAATTAATCCAAGAGGATTTTAGCCCAAGTGTTTTAATAAAGTGTCAGCAGCATGTCACACTCATCAAAAGGAGGGATTTGTATGCAAAATTTCCAACACTCCATTACTGATAACAATAAAATAGCTCGGTATTTTGCCAAGTTAGCAGTCTGCTCTTTGTATGATGAATTGGCTTTATTTCCTAAGCCTGGATTGGTGAGTTTTATAGACAGTGGTGCACATCAAGATATGGATGGCGCCTTGCTTTTTCGAAGTCTTTTTGGTCTTCGACATTATTATTTTCAAGTAGGTCTGCAGGCGACCCACAATCATCCACCGCATGCTCTGGTCAATTTGGGAATTCAAGCCGAGCAGCGTATGCATACCATTACAGGTGGTATTAATACACATCGAGGTGCAATTTTTGCACTTGGAATTTTTTGCACTTCTATTTGCAAATTAAGTACCAGATACCAATCATTTTCAACCACAGATTTACATCATGCAATCCTTGAAGATTGGTCTGAGTTTCTAGAAAAACATCACCGCAATGAAAATACCCATGGTGTGCTTGTCAAACAAAAGTTTGCTGTGGCTGATGCGAAACAAATCGCTATAGAAGGTTATGCATTAGTATTTGAGCTTTTCCATAAATTAATAGGGTCTGTCGATGATGATAAAGCACTTTTTGGGTTAAAAGCTTACCAACATCTTTTATTGGCATTAGATGATATCAATATCTTGTATCGCACAGGAATACAAGGTTTAGAATTTGCCAGACAACATATTCAAACCATAACTTTTGATGATAAACATCAAACCATGCAACAAGCCCTAAACATCCATCGTTTGTTTTCGCAAAAAAATATCAGCCCGGGTGGGGTTGCTGACATGTTGGGTGTTTTGTATTTTCTCCATTATCTATTTTCTGGGAAATCATCATGAACATATTGTGTCTATTTGCTGGACAAGGTTACCAAGATGATGATTTATTCCTATTTTTTCAAAACCATCCAGAAGCAAAAAAAATCCTTCTTGAACTTTCTTATATTGACAAAATTGACTTACTGAACCCAAATTGCTCCTTAAAAAGCCCTTATTTCGCCCAGTACATGATCACAGCTTTCCACTTTTGTATTTTTAATTTCATAGCACCATTGTTGAGCTCACACCAAGTTAATCTTGCCGGTTATAGCCTTGGTGAGGTATCGGCATTTCTTGCAAGTGTTGGTGCAACTCACGAAGAACTTTATCAAACAATTGCTTTTCGCACTGCTTTGATGACATCGCTCATCCCAATGAAAGACAAGTTTGAATATGACTTACTCTCAATTCGTGGACCATTGAATTTAGAAGAGATGAAAAAACTTTGTAGAAAGTATCACTGTGAAGTCGCTATTATTAACTCCGAACAACATATCATTTTAGCAGGACGCATCAAAGATTTAAAATTACTATTGGCTAATTTGTCGTCTATCTATTTATCGAGTTCTCATTTTTTAGAAATTCACCTACCCTCTCATACCCCTTTCTATGCCAATAAAAAAGGCATGTTTGCAAAGCACTTAGACTCTTTATTCTTTCAAGAACTAAACTACCCAATCCTAAGTCCCTTAGAACTTTGCAAAATTTATAATACTGAAGAAGAAAAAAAACTTTTAGATAAAGAACTCTACACCACATTAGAATGGTTTCAGCTTTGTAAACTTATTTCTGAATACCAATATGATTTAATTATAGATTTAGGTCCAGGAGATAGCTTATCAAAACAATTAAAAGCTTTGAATATTCACACGCCGGTATTCACGTTTGCTCACTATAAGCACTTGAGAGGGGCACTCACAGACTTAAAAAAAAGAATCCATTAAAACAAAAGATATGTTAGGCTGTAAATTAAAGGATTTAAATAACCATCGGAGGAATTATGTCATTTGGTGCATTTGTGAATGGGAAATGGTATAACCCATCGCAATCTCAATCAATTATCAAAAATATCAATCCAGCCAATCCAGATGATATTATTTCAGAATTTCCTGGTGCAACGGCACATGATGCCCAAATGGCCATTGATGCAGCAGAAAAAGCTTTTCCATCTTGGAGTAATACACCAGGACCAGAAAGAGGCAGAATTCTTTTAAGAGCAGCAAATATCGTAAGAGAAAGAGCAGAAGAAATTGCCCAAGTCATGACCCGAGAGGAAGGTAAAACTATTCATGAGTCCAGAGGTGAAGTATTAAAAGGTATTGCAATCTTAGAATATTATGCCGGTGAGGGTTATCGTATGGGCGGAAAAACTTCGCCTGTTGAAGGACGAGATATTTTCGCTTTTACTCTGAGAAATCCACTTGGCGTTGTCGCCTTAATTTCTCCTTTTAATTTTCCTTGGGCAAACCCCATGTGGAAATTATGTCCGGCTTTAGTAGCTGGCAATACAGTCATTTTTAAACCATCTGAGCTAACGCCAATGACAGCCACACTGATTGTCGAAGTTTTCAATGCGGCGGGTCTACCGGCTGGTGTTTTGAATATGCTCATTGGACTTGGAAAAGATGTCGGTGATGCGATTGTTGAGGCCCCACAAGTTAAAGCCATTTCGTTTACAGGCTCTAATGCCGTGGGTACAGCTATCAATGTGAAAGCTGCTGCTTCAGGAAAAAAAGTATGCTGTGAAATGGGTGGAAAAAATGCTGTTGTGGTATTAGATGATGCTGATCTCAATAAGGCCACCGAAGCTATTATCGGTGGGGCTTTTGGCTCAACAGGACAACGTTGCACAGCCACTTCCCGAATTATCGTAACCCAATCGATTAAAGAGGAATTATTATCACGCTTAATATCCAAAGCTAATCATCTTAAAATTGGCAATGGATTGGATGAAACCGTTGATATGGGGCCTGCTGTTTCAGAATCTCAATTAAAGAAAGATTTAGATTACATTGAAGTCGCCAAAAAAGATGGTGCAAAACTGGTGTGCGGCGGTAAACAACCCAAAAATCTTGGCAATGGCTATTTTATCGAGCCAACCATTTTTGATAATGTGCGACCCAATATGCGTATTTTTCAAGAGGAAGTCTTCGGGCCTGTGCTTTCTATAGTCACAGCAAAGTCAATTGATGAAGCATTTGTTTTCGCCAATCAAGTTCCATTTGGGCTTTCTACGGGGATATTCTCTCAAGATATTAATGCTATCATGCATTACATTCATAAAGCAGAGACTGGGATGGTACATATCAATGAACCCACTATCGGCGGTGAAGCTCAAATTCCTTTTGGGGGAACCAAAGCAACTTCAATAGGTGATCGAGAGATGTCTGATGAAGGTTTAAATTTTTTCACACATACCAAGACTGTTCTCATCAATTACTCCAATAGCGCGGAACGTTCTTTAATGCGATGATAAATCATGAAAGACCGTCTTGGTCAAACAAGACGGTCCTTTTCTTATCTTTAATTATTGATTGGTTTTTTTTAAGCTTTCAACAACACTTTCTGCCTCTTCTTTGGTTAAACCCGATAACAGAAAGTCCGAACCTAGTGCCCCTCCAATCGTAGGGGAAAAAACGAGTCGACCATTAAAGGTTATACTCAATTGCTGACCAATATTTTGCGAGGTCATCTTTGTTAACTGATTAGTAGCTTCTTTTGTTAACTTCAATTGCAAACCATATTCATTTTTGGTCTCATCCAATGGAAGATAGGATGCAGATTCAATATTTGTATTATTTAAGCTTAAGGAATCGTTATTAACTTCTAACTGATATAGGTGCGGATTTT
>DHHZ01000045.1 GCA_002403515.1 Legionellales bacterium UBA4759
GAGTTAGATTGGCAACTCAGCACATAAAAGAGGTTCTTTCCTTAGAAAAACCAAAGTATATCATTCGGGCAGACATTAAATCTTACTATAAATCTATTTCACACCAATTATTGATTGAGGATGTTAAACGTTATTATCTCGATCATAAAGTACAGTCCATGCTTGAGGAAATTATTAAAAATCCCATTGAAACACCGCGTGGTTATAAAAATCCTGATCACGGTATTGCGCTTCGTGGTCCATTATCTCAATTTTTTAGTGCACTTTATCTTAAGCCATTGGACGACGCATTCGATACAATGGATGTTACTTATTTGAGGTATCAGGACGACATCATTATTTTATGTCAAACAAAACGTCAACTGGAGCGTGCTAAACAACGCTTAATGGATATTTTACATGAAAGGCGCTTACGATTATCACGTAAAAAAACACGTATTGGTTCGATTGACAAAGGGTTTCATTTTTTAGGCATCAACTATCTGGAGCCACAACCTCCGGATGGCACCAACGTCACACAGGTATCTAATGATTCAACTATACATTATGCTCATTGTTTAAACTCCATGGGGGGGGGGAACAGTTTGCTTGAGGTTGAGCAGACAGATTCTGGGCAACGTATCGTTCCACACGCAAGAACGTTACGCAACGCACGCGAACAGGTTAAACAAATGGTTAATGATGGGTTTTCTACCCGCCGAATCAAGAGTTACTTGAGTCGTTGGTGCTCGTGGTGGGTGAGGTCGTCACAAAGCTGGCAGTATCAAGAATTATTAGGATGGTTTTTACAAGTGTGTCGAGATTTAAAAGTAGCGCAAATCGCAATCGCGCTTTTTCAAGAATCTAATGCACCAATCCTAATTGACTTGCAGGTCGGCTTAGATTTTCACGCGACAGCGTAAGATCGGCGATTCTCACTTCATCAAGATGGCGGATAGCCGCCAAATCAACCGCCGCGGTAGCGAGAGCCCTCGCCCTCCACCAAGGACCATCGACTGCCGCCTCCGCCTCCGCCCCCGGCCCGCTGCCGCGGATTAACGCAAAATCGAAACCGAGACCAGAAGAAGATGAAGCTAGAGGGAACCACGATTTATCCTTCCCCATATAATTATCAAAAGCAAGAATCCTAGGCAGATTTTCTTCATTAAATGAGGGCAAAGGGTTGAATGAGCGGTCTGGTCTACAGTACTCATGTGCAATATGCGCTGGCACGTCGCGCTGTGCTTGACCTACTTTCATCCAAGCCTCTAGTTGCTGGTGATAGTTCCATTTATCAAAATGAGTCACGTAAGTATCCAGTGCTGTAATCAATGAATGGAAATCAAATGCTTTTTCAAGTTTTTTACTCAGTATTTGCGCGGGTGAAGGTATAAAACAGGATAAGATAAAAAATATCGGGTAGCTTATGTAACAAAGTAATGTAAAATGACTAAAACAAGCCGGCATGTAATTCCAGACAGAGCATTTGACGTTTAATTCATTTTTAAGATGCTCAAATTCTGTTGCTGTGAAGGATATATTTTGATAGTTATCGATGGTCGCTTCTCGTATTTTTGGATTGATTGGCCCTAAGATGGATTGTAATTGTTGAAATTCATCGACGCTTAACTTCTTCAAAACAAAGCTCATATCATAATGTGCGTTTTGATAAGATACGCCATGTTGCTGGTAAGCAAGGCCTAATTGTTCCATGGCATCAATTTTTTCTAACATGAATGCTCTGGTTTCATCATCCATATGACGTTCTAACATACGCTGCATATGGGTGTCTTTTGCCCAATACGCATATTCATAGGCAGTGCAATGAAACGTTCGTCCCGAGTAATCAGTGAATTTACCCGCTGTTCTAAGGAGCGTTTGTTTATCTTCTGATGATTCTAAAATCGCCTGTGCTTCATCTTGTTTGCCTTTTGCTACATCATCCAAAAGCTGTCGGACTTTAAATGCGGGTAAAGCATGACAGGCTTCAACAACTTCTTTCGGCAGTCTTTCCCATTGGACATCGCTCAGTTTATCCATGAGCGCAACAGGTTCGATATCAATTGTGATAACCGGTTCTTCTTGAGGGGTGACGATGTCGCGATGTAGGACTGCTTCATGACGAATCTCCGCCAAATAATCTCGATTTTTGGGTGTTGCAGGAATAATATGCGAAGCATCAGTACAAATTAAACCTTTGTTAGTGATAAAAATATCCTGCGCGCCCTGTGCTTCGATATCCAAAAACATGAAGTCATCCATGTGTGGATTTTCTTTGGTTGCCGTGACTGTTCGATAAGTGTTTTGAAATTTTTGAACAATTGCATCTTTATCTTGGGTATTTAATTCTCGGGTTAATTTAAACTCCTTTTTATGCCGATTGAAAAATGCAACAATGGCAGGCTCGACGATTTCACCAAGACTGAGTGCATTCGCTACCAGCTCGACGAGCTCTTGGCTTAAAGCAGATGAACCATCCAAAATCACGCCAAAATTTTTATCGCTAATCCCTTTTGCTCGACAGTAGACGTTTAAAACGCCTAAGTAAAACTGCGTCATCATAGAAAGGCTTTCAGTTTGATGCGCTTTATCGTCATAGATTCCAAGATAAAATGGCGAACCAGGAATCATGCCCCAAAGATTAGGTGCACATATACCTAATAGTGCATCAATATAGTCTTTTGAGGACGCATCATCACCAAATCCCATAAACGCATCTACTTTTTCTTTGGCAAGTAATTCTTTGCTGCCATTATTAATCCAGCTTTCCACATCGATATCAATTTTGAATTGTTCGCTACATGCAGATTTTAAAGCATGCTTAATAACTTCAAATGAGGGATTTTCAGCTAATGTTTTTAGTACCTCTTGAATGAGCGCTGTTCGAGGCTCTGGTTTTCCCAATTCGATTTTTGGAAAAACTTCATGCATTTTAGTATACAAAGGGGATAATGGCACGCCCAGGCAATCATTTTCTCGATTGATGGTAAAAACTGGGTTTACAACGCGTGACATCGGGTCTTGAACACGAGGTCTTAACTGAATACTGTATAAATTGGATGTTTTGCGCAGGAAGATCTCCACAATCGCTTGATAACTAGCTCTCATGCTAACAACTGCTTCAAGATATGTATTGATTTGAGTCAGTCGTTCTTTTTTTGTTCGGTAATGCGCATCACTTTCTTTTAATAAAGATAAATGAAACGCAAGCGTGCTTTTATAAGACTCTAATTCTTTGAAAGCACCACCCTCAAAAAATGCCCTCAACTCTACATCTGATTTACATGTATTATCGGTGCTAACATCAAGACCGGCAATAAATGGTAGGAGTAGATGAACACGATTGGTTTCAGGATTAATATATATATAACGAAAATTGCTGGGTTCATTCAAAGGGATTAGCATAGTCTAATGTCGTTTTCTATTTGGTACACCATTATACCATAATTCTAGAGTTGTGTCTATTTTTTAGTCTTAGTGTGTGGAAACTCCATGAAAAT
>DHHZ01000071.1 GCA_002403515.1 Legionellales bacterium UBA4759
ATTTTCATGGAGTTTCCACAAACCAATCAAAATCAATGGCTTTTTGATCTTTTTTTGCATATAATGTATATATAATATTTCAAAAGGATGCATTATGACAGAATATGTTGGTCCATTTCTTATGCTTGATGAACATAAACAACCAGTCTCTTGGATTTGTTATGCTAAAGATGGTGCTTCAATTCAATTTTATCAAAAAGATTTAACTGTCGGTTCAAGATACCAAGCCTTCGACATTCAACGCCCAGTATATGCCTTAGGAAGCTCTACTCTTGATTCAAAAATGATGTTTTTTAAATATCAAGACAATAGTATTTACAAAGTCAGTACTGGGGCATATGGCACTAAATATTATAGTTTATCACTAAATGCCGCAAAAAATAGACATTTTTTTAAAACAGCTCCACCGGAATATAAAGATTTTACAGCACCTTCGCTCGATGAAAAGATGAACGAATATTTTACAATAACCGAAGGCGAGTTGCGGGAAGAATTTAATACCCTTATAGCTGACATGTCGTCAGTTGAAATAGGTGAGGTAAAGGCAGAATCTGCCGCCGCTGAAGGCCCAGAAAAAAAAGCATATCCACTTGATGAAGTTGTTACTAAGCTAACAGAAGACGGTCGAAAATTAACAGCAACAGAATGGTTGGTGAAAGGCCGTTTAGAGTTATATTGGGGGGCTATATTTGATGAGCGCAGAACAAAAGATGAGATTGATTTGGCGTGTAAAACGATTTTTGCCTTGCATCATCCCTCAGAAGCTTCCCCTTTAGAAAATGATGCTTTTCAATTGCGCATGGCATTTCTTGCTCCAGATTGTGTAGCTCGACAGTTTACAACTCATCAAGATGTATTAATATCCGATGTCTGTAATTTTGTGAAAGATTTGGTTTTATGCGTTCATCGTGATGCATGTCCCGAGCAAGAACTAAGTTACACGGTTCCAGCGGTGGCCAATAAAACGGTTGGGGAATTTAATGCGCAAATTGAGGCCCCTGATGGTGATGTGTATGAGGGGGATGAAGCGCGTGCTCGTCAGTTTGCTCTTGATTTTCAATTAGAAGATGATGCAGCATTGGCCGCAATACTTCAAGCCGAAGAGAATGGTCTACCTGCTGGTAATGCACGTGTCCCTGCTGCTGTTCAACACGATCTTCTTCAATTTAGAAATGATTTAAAAGCGCTTATTTTCCCTGCTGCTGAAGGTAATTTGAATATCGTTTGGAAAATTTTGGAATGGATTTCAAATTGGTGTGCAATTTTAGATATTTATTGTCTTGGTCTTGGAAAATCTGCAGCGGTATATAAAGAACATACTGCTAAGAGTGTTGAAGAAAAAAATGCAGCAAATAGGCTTTTTAGGAATGATAAAAGTTACGATGAAAATATTCGTAATGAAATTGTAGATATTCTTAAAAAAGGAAGGGGATGACCCACTTTGTTACCAAAGTGAGTCTTTAGATTCTAGTGTACGTGTTCGAATTCTTCTTCTTCGTGTAATTCGCCAGTACATGCAAAACCATTGAGTTGGCAAGCGTTGAAAAGTACTTTTTGTGCCGCTTCAACGTTTGCAGCTTTACCAGACCAGGTTTTTAAACAATCTTCTTGTAATGCTCGACCATATGAAAAACTAATGTTCCATGGATGTGGACCATATTCATTGATAGCATTTAAATTTTCAACCGATTGAGTTGGTGTTTGTCCGCCAGATAAGAAGTTAATCGAACCAACAGCAGCTGGAACATGGTTCATAAATACCATTAAAGTGTATTCAGCAACTTCTTCAGGTGAACTAAATGGTTGATGAGATTTTCCAGAGGTAATCATGCTGGTTTTTAAAACCATTAACTCTAAATGAATATGATGTTCAAATAAAGCATTGAAAATAGCGTGCAACACATGAGAACTGACACCAGCACATTGCGCAATACTGTGTTCACCATCCATTAAAATTTCAGGTTCAACGATAGGTACAATGCCTACTTTTTGACAAATTGCCGCATAACGCGCTAAGGTCTCTGCACCAGCTCGAATAGCCAATGGACTTGGGGTTGCATCAGAAATGCTAAAAACATTACGCCATTTCGCAAAACGCGCACCTAATTTTTTAAAGTGAATCAAACGCTCTTCTAAATCATCGAGACCAATGGTGGTTTTTTCACCGTTTGTTCCTGCCAAATCCACCAAGCCTTTATCAACTTTAATACCTGGTACAATGCCTTTTTCAATCAATAATTCAGGAAAAGTTTGGCCACTGTTGGCTTTTTGATGAAATGTTTCTTCAAATAAAATTACACCACTAATATGATCAGCCAAGTTAGGGGTGGTGAATAATAACTCACGATATTGACGACGGTTTTCTTCTGTATTTTCGATGTTATTCGCAGCAAAACGTTTTGCAATAGTATTGGTGCTCTCATCGGCTGCTAAAATTCCTTTTTGGATTTGAGTCAGAAGTTCCATCGTTTCTGACATGTCTTTAAATTCTTGCATTTGCATCTCCTGTGAAATTAACGAGAAATGTATTTTTCTCTAACAATTTTTTGTATGGGAAAACCTAAATCCTGAAGCATCTGTGTGGTTTCATCAATCATTTGTGGGTTGCCACATAGATATATAATATCTTGATTTGGATTGAGGTTTTTTTCTTTTAAAACGGATTGAACACGGCCATGATGATGATGGTTTTTGTCTGATTTTTCTCGACTAATGGCTGCTGTAAATTGCGTGTTGCTATGGCTCGCACAAAAGTCTAAAAAGTCAGTTTCAAATAAAATCTCATTGACGTGACTGACACCCTGAATAATTTCAAATTCTAATTTTGATTCTTTAGCGATACTGTCTAACATGGCACGGTAGGGGGTAATTCCTGTACTGGTGCCAATTAAAAATACGCGTTTGACCTCTGTATCTTCTTTCAAAATTAAGCGACCAAAAGGTCCTGTGACTTTGAATGAGTCACCTGGTTTTAAGTTAAAAAGAAATTGAGTTCCTGGGCCACCCTCAACATAGCTTGCGGCAAATTCGATGGTATTGTCTAAAGCAGGTGTATTTGCGATGCTATAACTTCTTCTTAATAATTTTTGCTCATGCTCAAATACAATAGTAATAAATTGACCCGGAATAAACTTCCAAACCTCATCGCTTTGAATTTTACCGATAAAGTGTTTTACTCTTGGTGTAATATCATTGCATGATATAAGATTGAATTGAAATTCGGATATGGCCATAATGAAGTAGGGGTTTTAATACAATGTCTCTAACTATAGGGATTTTTTTAAAGTTTGCAAGTCATAAGGAAAAAAATTTGACATGATTGATTTGACCCAGATGATAAAAAATTTGGCAAAATCTTTGGAAAGCGTTGAGCAAATGCTGACTGCTGTTGTTTATCTGATGGGCGTTGGACTGATGATAGCAGCTATCTTTGAACTTAAAGCGATGGGGGTAAGTCAACATTCTGACCCACAAGAAAGAATCAAGTCCTTTTTAAAATTAACCATTGGTGCTTTTTTTGTGTATTTGCCTACAACTTTGAGTAGCTTTTCACAAACATTTTTTGGCCAAGGCTCTGTGGTTAGTTATGATAATTATAATCCCGTGACAATTTACTCATCGATGAAAGTTATTTTTAAAGTAGCTGGCATTATTTGGTTTGCAAGAGGTAGTATGATGCTATATAACATTGATGAAACCAGTCATCGTGAAAAAAATTACATGTCTTTGACTTATATATTTGCAGGAATTTTAGCAATTAATGTGGATTATGCGGTTGCAGGAATGACTTATATTGTCAATCAGATTACTCATTTTTTGTAGAGCTGTCTTCAGACTCATCACAGATTTTTAATTGATTCGATTTAGCAAACTCTAAAATAGATTGATAAAGCTCGGGAGAGGATTCTTTTAATTTGGGATCAAGCACAACGCATTTGTAGCCTTCCTGATTTACACTAGGCTGCAATAATGGAGAATATTGAATTCTTCTATTTTTGAAACTGGCAAGAGTCCCGCTCATTCTTTCTGCCCAGTCACTGGGTCGAAAGACTTTACCTTGAGAAGTCACTCCTTCAATTACAATTTTTTTCTTATCCAGGTTGCTCATCTAAAGAACAGAAAATAACGATGATTTCCATTATAGCATCATTTGCAGATAAACTGGAAGTTAAGTTTGTTTATTGTCAGCAATTTCCGTCAAATTAAGTAACAAAGATGAGTTGTAGAAAAATCTCTACAACTCTTTGTTTGTGATTATGCACCTGGTTTATGCAGAGGTATTGTTGAAGCGCTTTCCTGTGAGCTAAAAAAACCAAGTGTGGTTGAACGGGGCGTTTGAAGATGTTGTTGAAGCAATTGATCGCATAGCTTTGATATTTCTGATGAATCGTGTTGTTGGAAAGACAATTCACTGTCAGCGTAAGTGTTTTGTGGATCATATTGTCTTAAAAATTCAAAGAACTCTTGTTTTTTTCTAAAACTTTTCATTTCAGTGATGGTTTTTCCGAGATCAAAATGAAGCGTTTGATTTTCTCCAAGATTTAACGACATCAACATATCAATGAACTCATTAACAACCTCAAGTTGAGGGTGTTTCAAAATAATATGAATTAACTCTTGTATTTTTAATAAATAATTTCTGCTATAGCGTTGATGAACTTGAAGTAATTTATTCAAACTGATTTTAGGACAGATTTGTAAAAGTTCAATTTGTAGGTTAGTTTGCGAGGCATTGATAACGCGAGAGTTAATCAGTTGATCGATTATTTTTTGAGCCTCGGAATAATTAAATTCTGGATTGGAAAATAATGTCAGCGTTAGAGTAGAAAGTATTTTGTACCTTTGCAAAAATGCATAGAGTGAATCAATTTGTGGGCAGTCAATTATTTTAAGCATCTTATCGAATTCAGATGATGCAGGCAATTGAGATAATATTGCATAGAGTTTCGCATGGTTGGGGTGTCTAATGATTTTAACTAAGCTTTCTTCAAACTCATTATTAAGCAGCAATGCCAAGGTATTTTTTTCATAAAAAGCATAAAGGATTTTTAATATGAATACTTTTTGTGTCGCAAGTACATTTAAAAATTTGGTTTTGATATTTGAGTTTTGTAATACCCACTTATAGTTATCGAGGTTATTTACAATCTTGGCGTAATTGGGGTAAGTATTCATAAATTCATGAATATGTTTTAATGAATATGCCCCTAAAAGCTCGTGTTCATGAAGCATCATATACAATCTTGCTGCATCAAAGGGTGATACAGAATTTATAAAGAAATGAAAAACTTCATTGAAACTTGGAGAGTTCAAATCAATATGGCAGTTCGTGATAAAAGTCAAAAGCGCATTAATTTCTCTAAATTGTTGATGAAATACTACTTTTTTAAAAAACTCTTTTTTATTTTCATGGGATACCAATTGATATTTTTCGATTTTGGATAAAAATAATTGAAAATCAAATTCATGTGTGATTTTAAAAATCTGAATATGGGTGGGGTAGTCATTGATATAGGTGCGGATTTT
>DHHZ01000009.1 GCA_002403515.1 Legionellales bacterium UBA4759
GTCTCTTGTTTGGGCTTAAAGACGTCAATAAAAATACTTGGAATAACCAATTTCTGAGATTTTCTTGTTTGAGTATTGAACCATGGAATTTCTATGGATTCAATTTTAGCGTGTCCTGCCTGCTCCGGGAGATAAGTAATTTCAAAAGTTTTTTGGCCATACAATTCACCATCCATCATTTTATTTTCAATTTTGGGTGGGTTGCTATAGACCTTACAAGATTGTCCACAGGATGATTCAATATCAGGAATCAATTGTGCTGGAATACCCTGGGCAGTAATTTCTATTTTACGCACAATGGTATCTTGGGCATGTACGCCTATTTTCTCACCCACCGGGACAAGTTCTTGATAAGATAAGTTTTGTACTGGCAACCAGTTGGCTTGTTGCGCAGGATTGATATTGAGGGTTTTATTAGGCAAGACTTTATGTATGGGCGTTGGTACCACGCCATACTCTAGAGCATCAAGCACCGGTCCTTGAATAATCATTTTTCCTTGATTTTGAGGATAAATGATATAACGGTATTGCTCCACTTGGTAACGTTGATTGTTGAGAATCTCAAACAGATGTTGTTGGTTATCTAAAGCAAATAATAATCCATTTTCAACAGATGGCGGTATTAACTTCGCATCTAATAAAGGTTCTGAGTGATAAATTTTAAGTTTCAATTTCACCTGCTCGTGCACCATCGGCGCTTGGGGTTCTAACTCCCATTTTAAGAAAACGCTTTCACCTGCATCGCCAGATACTGGTTTTTTCGAACTCATGGCCTGCACATCTAATTCTAAAGGCTGCGTTGTTTCCTGTCCCCAACGAATGGCAGGAATCTTTATTTTCCCTTCATGTTTGGGATTTAAAAGTACGACCCAGGTTGTTTCTTGGTGTGTCTTACCATTGATATTTTCATAACGACTACTTTGTTGGGTTCCAACAACCGAAAAATCTTTTTCCAAACTTAATAAATCAGGCAAATCCGAGCTCGCGGCATCGGTTTTAGTTAAAATCAATTGAACATCTTGCCCCAAAACAACAGGATTTGGTTCCAAGCTTATATTTAAAGCAGCATATGCAATGACGCCATAAAAATACCATAAGAGTATCCCTATTTTTTTCATGACGACCCCTTGGCCTGAGCCTTTTGGTAATCTCTTAAGAATTTTTGTTTTAATAAGCCGGCTGGATCTTCATTCACAAAACTCAGCAATTCTTTTTGATTGTTTTGCTGGTCTTGCTGACCCTCTTGCCCCTGCTGTCCTTGTTGGTTTTGCTGCTCAGGTGAAGAATTGGACTGATTTTGTTGCTGCTGTTGGGCTTGTTCTTGACGTTTTCTTTCTTCCTCTTCCTTGCGCTTTCTTTCTTCCTCTTCTTTACGTTTGCGTTCTTCTTCTTTGCGTTTGCGTTCTTCCTCTTCTTGACGCTTTCTTTCCTCTTCTTGTCTTTGTTGTTCGTTTTCTAACAACTGTAAGTTATAAGTTGCATCAACATGCTGCGGGTCGAGTAACAATGCTTTTTGGTATGCTTTGATGGCATCTTCTAAAAGTCCTTGCTGGGCGTAGGCGTTGCCCAAATTATAAAAACCATCGGCTGTTTGAGTTTTTAATAAATGTGATACAGCTTTTGCATACTCATTGTTACGATACGCAGAAACGCCCTTCCAATCTGAATCATTAAATAATTTTTCAGCATCTGAATAAGCTTTCGCTTGAAACAAATCATAAGCTTGTTGATTTTCATTTTTCCATAACTCATAAGCCCAACAAGGCATCACCATCAAACCCATCAGTATGCTTTTTAGCAATGTTATACCCATAATCTTAAAAACCATCCTTTTCGAAAAATCATCACTAAAGGCAACATGCCCAGCAATAAAAATAAACGACCCATGTCTTTATATTGCAACATTTTATTCGATGTTTGAATCGCTTTTGAAAAATGTATACCCCATTGTTTAAGCCAAACATTCAATGGGTTGAGGGCCTCCTTTATAGACCAGACTGGAAAACGCTCTCGCGGCACATCACCATGAAAAACATCCACCCAAGCAAGCTCAATATTTTTATCGAGTATTTTATCAAATGATGTCTCTGGTGGTTTTGAAGAGATGACCAAAACTCGTCCAGAACTGTAATTGGCTTGTTGAATCAACAACTGCGCTTTTTTTAGTGCTTTTTCAATATCATACCCTTGAGAAGGTAAAATTTTTGGCTCAATGATTGGGAGAAAGTTAAGTATATTTTCAACATCGGTCGTAATGGGTGTAACCACATAAGGCATGCTATTAAAAACTATAAGCCCCCATTGCATTTGTGAATGCGCCTTGAGAATATCTTGAATTAACAATTTACTTCGTTCTAATCGGGTTGGCGAGATATCGTCAAGCAACATGTTATTGGATAAATCCCAAACAATCACAACCGCTTGCTCAAGTTGCCCGGTATGAACTTGTTTTTTTTGCCAGCTGGGCCCTGCTAAAGCCAACACAAACATAGACAAACTAAAAACAATGACACCCCAAGTTCTTAACCACAAACGATTCACCGCCGTATTAGAAAAATAAGCCAATAAAGGCTTATCGCATATTTTATACCAATCTTGCTGCCCCTGAGGTTTTTTCCATAAATACCAGGCAATCATCATCACCGGGAAAAATAGCAATAAAAACCAAGGGCGTAAAAAAATAAAGTTCAAAGCCATGATTTATCTCGCCAAATTCTTAAGAAAAATAAAACCATTAACCAAAAAAAACCAAGCATTAAAGGAATATAAAAATATTGTTTTTCAGGCCGCAAATCTTGTCGAACTTGTTTCACGGGTTCGAGTTTATCAATTTGTTGATAAATTTTTTCTAAACTTTTTTCATCTGTGGCACGAAAATATTGACCCTTGGTTTTTTGGGAAATAGCTTTAAGAGTTTTTTCATCCAAGTCACTACTTGATTGCATATTCCAAAAAATTTGTGATAAGGAATGGCCTTTGCTGTTAGGTCCCAAACCAATGGCGTAAATTTTTATATTTTCTTTTTCGGCAATTTCTGCAGCTTTATCGGCTGCCAAAATCCCAGCGTTGGCAACACCATCGGTTAATAAAACCATGACCCTGCCTTTTGGCGGCGTATTTTGCAAGTGCTTGATTCCTAAACCAATGGCATCTCCCAGTGCGGTTGCTTGACCGGCCATGCCAACACCAGCATCAAGGATACGTTCTCGCAAAGTGGTCTTATCAAGTGTCAAAGGGGCAAATAAATAAGCTTGTTCCCCAAACAGAATAAGACCTGTTTTATCTTGGTCACGGTGTCGCACAAAATCAAGCGCAGTTTTTTTCACCACATCCCATCGTGCTTGATAACCTTGATGGGAGGGCATATCTTCTAATGCCATCGAACCCGAAATATCCAAAACCAACATCACATG
>DHHZ01000080.1 GCA_002403515.1 Legionellales bacterium UBA4759
ATTCGACTTAATGCCAGTGTTGTGGCCAGCAGCTACAACCTGTCCATTGCGAACTATGACCGCGCCAAAAGGAAAGTCCCCCTTTTTAGCCTGCTCCAAGGCCAGTCTCATATAGCTTTCATCTCCTGGGCGTTTCGGACAAGAAACAGCTGCAGCTTCAGAGTGATTAAAGGCGGAGGAAGCAAATACTGAAATACCAGCGAGGCGCATTAGATTGCGGCGAGTAACTCCACTGCATAAAGAGCAATTATGTCTTTCCATTAAAAACTCCCGCAATGAATGTGATATCAGTATCACACAAAAGTATATCCTAATTGATTAAGCTGGCCCTGGATATATTAAAAATACTGAAAGTATTCGATAAAAAGCTAATACATAAAAGATTAAAATTATATATGGGGCGATCTTATGCTCTTAGATAGATCGTATCCCAGATTCTCTGCAATTGCCAAAGCCCTATTGTACAGCTTCATGTTAGGCGAGGGCGTCCTGCTGATAATTGTAATTCCTCTGGAGTATGGAGAAGAAAGAACTGCTATAGAATAAGTTGGGTCAATATCAACAATCCAATAGTCAAATGATACAAGCATCATGTACCAAGGAGAAAATTTGATCTTAAATTTCGTATTTTCTTTGTTTACGGGCGTGGCAAATCCACTAATTTTTATGAAATGCCGCGTCCGATTTTCAATAAAGCACTCATTCTCAAGATAAAAACCTCCATCTTTTTGTGTATAATTCAGCGTTGTATTATAGCAAGGCTCATCAACATTTTTTAAAATTGAAAATATCTTTTGCATTAAAAAGGGAGAATCTGTTTTTTCCTCCAGCACTTGATACCAAGCGCCAGTAAAGGAAGCTAAATCAACAGTTCTACTAAATGTTTTGTTGTTTTTGTATTTTGCAAAGTATAAAACCTGCGTACACGCTAATAATAAAACAAATACAATAGCTATTGAAGCAATCAAGAAAGTAAATTTATTTGAAGAGTTACGCATAAATAACCTCAATATGATCTTCGAAAAAAATAACAATTGAGCCTATAAATTGTAATGCACATACCTTACATTATTTTCTTTTTGATTTCATGTTTTAATATCTATGTATAAAAACCAAATCTTTTCGTCTTCCAAGAAATTCTTTTGAGTTTATCATTATGAATTCGATGCCGACTAAATTGGAAAGCATTTCTCGAAAGATAATAACAATTTTGGGTTTCCTCTGAACCGGAAATTCCCTGTCATTATTAGATATGGTAAAGTCACCTTTTTATTCAGAAAATCTACCCATAGTTTTGAGTTAACTGTAATTTTTAAATTAGGAACTCCAACAAATCCATCATCGACTGTAAGCTTTTGATTCGATATTTTAATCGTAGCCGCCCTCTGTTCCTCCCCCTTAAAGTTAAAGTGATATATTGAATTGATATCCTTAGCTTGTCCGCGTTGGAAAATAAGTGGGAGATTCGACAAGAAATTATCTATTGAACAGGGCCGTAAACCTGAACCAACATACTTAATTTTCTTATGCGGGAACCGCCGATTGACATATGAAACAGCATCAGAATTTTTTGAAACATAAATAATTTCATTTTTATTCTGTAGTGGATTTACAATATTTTTGAGAAAGTCTTTTTTATTGTCTTGGTAGTTTCCAATTACATCGTCCCCAGCCGGACACACGGCAACACAATATGCCGCTTTATATTGAGGTCCGAAGGATAGGCTCTGCCACATTGATACAGTTTCTTTATCTTCAAATTTATGCCGATAATCTGTTGAGTTTTTAGAATCTGCAATTTGCTCAACCCAATCCCCAAATCCACCCATGAATTCTCTGTAATTATGCGTGTAGCAAGCTGAAAAGTTAAAATGACCATCTGGCGATATAGCGCCTGTAGGACACACGGCTACGCATAGCTTACATTCAAAGCAGGGATTAAATTCTATGGGTTTTGAATATTCATCTAGGGTTAAATCAGTTACGACGGTTCCTAGAAGAATAAAATTACCAAATTTTGGATGTATGACATTTCTATGTATGCCCATTTTACCTAACCCCGCAGCTACGGCGATTGGCTTATGTGATATAACCCAAATTCTTCCTGGCCATTTCTCCGCCTCCATTGGAAATCCTGTCGAGGGCGAAGCTGCTTTGATACCTTTTTCCTCTAATATCTGCGCTAATTTTCTTCCTATGTGATCAGTTTCATCAATTGTTAGATGAAAGTCTCTATTTGCAACAGATCGCGCAGGAGTTCTTATATTCTCCCGATTCATCTTCACAACATATGATATTAATGTTTTAGCATAAGGGAAATTTTCTAGAATCTTTGTTTTCTCTTCTGCAAGATCAGGGTCATCAATCGAAACAACTCCAGCATCGGCCGCTCCGATTTTGATTGTGAGCTGGCGCAATCCCTCTTTCGATAACTCAATAATATCAGGAATTAGATCCAATGAATTTTGGGAATCTGATAAACTCATTGTATATACCCCTTTTAGCTAAAAAATTATCCCACTTGAGCAAGCTGTGTAAGCGTTTTCATTTCATTAATAAGGTTAGTAAGACGCTTATGACCAAAATTATTTTCTATTTCTTGCTGTGCTTTTTTCCATAATGGGATTGCCTTACTTAAAATATTCTCGCCATTTTTTGTTAATTTTATAATTCGCGTTCTTTTGTCTTCACCTTTATTTATATTAATCAGACCGTTTCTTTCCATTATGGCCAAATTTCTAGCAAGTGTACTTCGATCAATAACAAACAAATCCGCAAGATTGCTTAAAGTTACGCTTTCTAACAATGCGCAAGCGACTAGTAATGAATATTGTGTTGGCTCTAAATCCAAATCACTAAGATAATTTGCATAGAATCTAGTAATCGCCCTGCTACTTCGACGCACGTTAGCCGCCGTGCACGTTTGAGCGCATATTTTTAGATCATCGAGAAATTGTTTTTCCATAAAGATGCATATACCCCTTTTCCAGGCCTTTAGTCAACCCTCGGAAATACTTACTATGTTCTGCAGGTTATATTGCGATCATGCGCAAATTAGTTATCCAATCGCAATCATTCAGTCTGCAAGATTTATTTATTAAAATATATTGGATAAATTGAGTTTATTGAGACTCGCTTCATAAAATACGCTGATTACTTTATCTTCCATTCA
>DHHZ01000129.1 GCA_002403515.1 Legionellales bacterium UBA4759
ACCGTCAGTTTATAAAGAATTGTATGAATGGTTAATGTCCCCTGAACATCACAAAATACCCTATATTCGAAGCATTAGAAAAGCACTTCAGTATATTCTGGAGAACGATTATGTCGACCCAGCTTCTTCTATCAATCTTAAAGATTTATTGGGATTGGTTTGGATTGCTATCCACGACGATACTCGACGTTTGTCTTCATTAGATGATTGTTTAAAAGCATTACTCAAGGCTTTTTATGATGTGAAAAGAGGCAATAATATGGATATTAATTTTGTCGACGAAGGCGGGGCAGATCAGCAAATATGTTTGCCAGGTGTATTTAATAAACTGATAGAATCTTTTGTATCATTACATCCTGATTTTGAGCAATTGGTGATTACCTTAGAGGTTTTAACTTTTAAATTACCTCGAGTAACTCTTGAGAAATTTAAAAATTATTTGACAATGATGTTACGCGTTGATGATGAGAAAAATTTTTCATACATTCATAAACTGTTTTTTTACATTTATCGTGAAGGATTTGAGTTAATTTGGCCATCTCTCAAAGAAAAAATTGCTGATGAATTGTATGATGAGTTTCAAATTCTTTTTTCAGGTCGAAATTCTGTGAGTTTTTGCCAAATTATTGAAAATGGCTTTTATACTGATACGACAGAAGTTGATATGCAACAAGAGTTCTCTCAGTCCTTGATGCATAATCGCCATCAATACCACATGTTATTTCAAAATCATAAATTGCAAAGTGAGACTGAGAAATTAGCGCTTGTTTTAAGGCCTAATTAAAGAAGATTCAACCGTTATCACAGAGTAAGGTTTTGCTGTGTGATAAGGTTCTTCATCAACTTCGTAATTTTTAGCCAAGGTATCTGTCGTGAAATGGCTAAGGGTGCTTAAGTTCATTTCATGGCAATGCTTTGTTATCTCTTCAACGGTAAAGAAAGTTTTAAATGGTGATTGCTTTTTGGCAAAAGAATCCATAGTTTTTTCTTCATGAGCAATTTGTGGGTGCATAAAATCAAAGCTTAAAAAACATTTTTTGAATTGGCGTTGAATGGTACGCATAATCTCGAGTACTTGAGGTTTTTCTAAATAAAAGGTATTTCCTTCCCATAATACTAAGCTTGTCTCTTCTGTATTAAGACCTTTTTGCTTTAATGCTTGCATGAAGTCTTCTTGTGTATAGTCCATGCCAATGTATTGGGCATTTTTGAAGATACCTTGGTTTTTATAAATGCTTTCTTTACAAGCTAAAATTTTTGTATGATCAATTTCAAAAAATTTTACTTGGTGGTTTCCTCTGTATTGAACCGCCAATGTATCAAACCCACTGCCTAAAAGCACGATTTGTCGAACACCTTGTTCTTTAATCAGTGTTGAGATGGTTTCACGGAAATATTTGGTTCTTGTGGCCAAAGGTAACCACATGCGTTTATCTAATCGTTGAGTTGCTTCAATTTCAGTTTGATGATTGTAGAATAATTTTAGATTTTCATCCTCATAAAGATCTTCAGCTCGCTTGCCTTGACGAATGGTTAAATCATTCCAATTGCTTTTCCTGCGCGCCTGATCTTTCCAATAATTAGTCAGTAGCGCTGTTGTTGCGACATCATGCTCTTTGATAAGAACTTCCAAATCTTTAGGCTTTTGTTTAAAAAAGCTTATCAAAAATTCATAGACTTTTGAAAACCAATCAAAAATAAATTTAAACATCTGTTATTCCTTCTAAAAGAAGTTGACCTAATAATTTTGGAGCGGATAAAAAAGGGCAATGATCTGCATCAATGAGCTGGTAGGGAATATGATTTGTTTCACACACTTTGATTTGGTCTTTTTTACTAAATACCAAATCATGTTCACTGATAATGGCTTTGGTTAATGGCAAATTAAGCTCGGAAACAGTCATCAGTTCAGTTAAAGGTAAAAATGGTTCAGCTCGAAAATCTTTAAGTTTTAATTCAAAATCAGGTGCACAGTTGTACATCAAAGTTTTGATGGCCTCTAAAGAGCTGATTGAGATTTCATTGCTTGCTTGTTCTATTTTTAAATAGGGATTTAAATTTTTATATTCAAAATACTCACATAAAGAAAATAATGAATGGTTTGTTTGTGGAATAAATCCATTGATATAAATCAATTGTGAAACCTTTTCAGGGTATAGTTTTGCATACTGTGTAATTACAAATCCTGCAAAACTATGCCCCACCAGAATGACCGGTTTATCAAATTGAGCGATAAAGGCTGTTAAACTATTCAAATAATATTGAAAATTCACATGTGCGTATGATATTTGATTGACCATATCAGGTGTATGAACTTGAGCAAAACCTTTAAGGTGTGTTCGAAGTTCATCCCAACAACTGGGTTGATGCCATGCGCCATGAATTAATACAATATTTTGCATCATGAATGTTTCCGTTTAAGGTGCTTTATAAATGACAAGACCATGTTGTTTATCAAACTCATGCTGATTTTTTGCGTTTCTTGGCCATGCAAAAAGACTGTTATTTAAGTATTGTTGATAACCTCTAGACTCGCCAACTGTCTTTTGATGTTGATATAATTTCCTTACTTCTGACTCTCCACCAGTTTCAATAGCTTCTAAAAAGTTTGGATTATCTATTGTGTTGAATAAGGATTTAAATTCGTCAAACAGAATAATCGTGAGATAATCCTTCATCAATGGCCAATATTCAGCAATACCATTCAATTCTAAATTTTTAATCATTTGATTAAAGTGATAAAATTCAATTAAATTGCGAGGATTACTGAATAAACGTATATATTGATGCATCAAGATTTGAATACTGGCTTGAAACTTTAGAGTAAAAGAGTTAAAGGTAATAAATCTCAATTCAAAGAGACTATGTGCACCGGTTATGCAATTGGCGAGTTGATTAAAGCCGCCAGAAAAGCATATTGGCGCATCTGGTAAGGATTGCATATCTGCCTCATTTTTACCTCTTTGAATGGTGTACAATCCTTTAAGCCATAGTGTAAGTGCATCTTCAACTTCGCCTATGCGATGAGTGTCATCATGGATTGCTACCCAGGTTAATAAGAGTAATTCCTTGAGAGTGGTATTGGATTTTGCATCAAAATAGAAATAATTGTCGATACTGATACTATTAAATGCCCTATAAGAGGCCATATCTTTCCAATTGCCCGTCCCAAGCGAATCAAAATAATTTTTGATTTCAGAAAGTATAAGTGAAGCATTTTCAATTGAATAATGTTTTTTCAGACGAATGGCAGTTTTACTTGCACTTTTATGAACACTGTGGTTATGGGTACTTTGTTGGTCGTTGAGTACCAATTGTCCAGCATTTTCTTCAACATCAAGATCAATCATTTCTGCTTCATGCGCTGGATTGAAAATGCCGTCCACAAAATTCTGCATTTGTTGTTCTGTTGCATTCATCTCAATTAATTGTAATAAGGTTTGCCAATCTTCTTCGGTGAATTCTTGTTCATTGGCTATACCAATAATAAATACATTCAAGGCATCAGATGCAGCAATTCGGCCAACCATGGGTAAGAATTGATAAAACAATGCTTCACAGTTTTCCGGGGTCATGATACCTGTAGTTGATAAGGCATTGAAAATTTCTGAAATGGTATCTAAATGAGGACGATATTCAATTGAATCTAAAAGATTCCCTGAGAATACCCCAAACATGACAAAATGCATGAGAATATTTATCACTTCTCGCAGATGTTGTGGATGATTTAATATAACCTGGAAGGCTCTGATGAGTAATTGATTGGAGGTATTAAGCTCAGGAAAACTGAAGAAATCATTCAAATCTTCATAGACGTAAATATCAACGTTTTGAATAAAATTGGAAAAAAGAACGATGTTATTGGGTGTAAAAAAATGAATAGACTGTAAATTATCCAGTGTTGTTAAAAATAAAACTTGGTCTTTTTCTTGAAAATATTGATTAAAGCTTTCTCTGGTTTCAGGCGTTAAAGAATCATAAATAGAGTCGACAGATTCGTTACTTGCTAAAAGTGCACAAAACTCTTGAAAAACCAGTCTCAGGCAATTTTTTAATTTCATAGGGCGTTCGGCATCGATAAATGCATCCCAACGCTCTAAACCATCTTCACCTGAAAATTCTTCATCATATGCATCAGCAATAATATTCTCTAAGAAAGGATGTTCGACAATTGCAACGATGTAGTCTTCAAATTGTTCGGGAAAATACCCATAACAAATATTTAGCATTTGAAATATATTGTTATCAGTGATCAGTTGATAGGATAGTGGAAAAAAATTAGGTTGCTCTGGATATCTTTCTCTATCAATAAATTCAAGGGATGCTTCTTCATTGATTCGAGCTTCTGAAAATAATGACATAATAACGGGCTTGATGGTGAGGACGTTATCGATTTCATAGGCTTTGAGAGCATCCACATAGGATTTTGGTAATTGGGTCTCTAACTCAGGGTGGTCAAGAAGATAAAATTTTAATTGATTGAAAAGATTTTTAAGCATAATTTACAGATAGTACAAAAAAAGACACATTTTAGCAGTGTTAAATGCATAACTCAAGTAAACATTTGCTTTAGATACTTTCATATCATAAGATAAAATAGTTCTGTTTTTTGTTCATTCCTGATTATGCATTCACTTAATATCATTGGCGCTGGAAAATGTGGAAAAAGCTTGGGTTTTTTGCTCAAAAACACTCAAAAAATCCTTGTTAAAGGCATCTGTAATCTTCATTTTGATAGTACTTTATCGGCGATTGACTTTGTTGGTCAAGGAAAACCCTTTGCTAGTATTGAGTTACTGCCTGAGGCCGATATTGTCATGCTTGCATGTCCCGATGATAAGATTACCCAGTTGGCAGAGCAACTATCTAAAACCAATATTAAACCTCAAACCATCGTATTTCATTGTAGCGGATTACGCAGCAGTCTTGATTTAAGTAGTCTCAAGGAAAAAGGGTGTTATGTTGCAAGCGTACATCCGATGATAAGTTTCGCCAATCCAGAGCAAAGCGTTTTAGGTTTTAGTGGTTGTTATTGCGGAATTGAAGGGGATGAAAATGCTACGGGGGTTCTTAAAAAGATATTTTTTGAGATGGGCGCACATTTATTCAATATTCAAAGTGACAAGAAAGAGCTTTACCACAGTGCGGCTGTATTCTCATCGAATTATCTAGTGACATTGGCAAGTGTTGCTCAAGATAACTTACTCGAATGTGGATTAGAGGCTGACCTTGCCAAAAACATCATCTTGTCTTTAATGAACTCTAGTTTGAACAATATGCAGCAAGAAGTGGATTTTAAAAGTGCACTCACAGGGCCCATTCAAAGAGGGGACATTCTTACTATCGAATCACATTTAAAAAATATTCATAAAAGCAATATTCGAGAGTTATACATAAGACTTGGTAAAGAAACTTTAAAATTAACGCAACACAGTGATAAACTGATAAAAAAAATCAAACAGCTTTTTAATAAGGATTGACTGAATGAAATGGATTTTTCTGTTATTGAGTTTAGATGGATTTGCTCAAACCACCTTAATTGCTGCACCTGAGGTTATTAAAATTCCAGTCAAAGAAAATGAAGAAAAACTCTTTAATTTAAAAAATCAAAAAATCGTTCTTTGGGGGCCGTCACCCGAAATTCCTAATAATCAAGACTACACTTTTTTGCGAATATCTGTGTACCAAAAACTTCTACGCGCTAACAAAATGCTACCCAAAGGCATTCATTTTTGTATCTACGAGGCTTATCGAAGCCTTGAGCTCCAAAACCAATTATTTCAAGCACAATACCAGCGAGTTAAACAAGAATACCCCAATTGGACCCATCCACAACTTTTCACCGAAACCACGCGCTTAGTCTCACCAGTGATTAATCTTGATGGATCAAAAAATATCACACCCCACTCAACAGGCGGAGCCATTGATATCTATTTAGTTGATGATAATAATCAAGCGCTCGATATGGGCATTCATCCCAAAGATTGGGGCAGTGACAAAGATGGTAAACTATCGGCAACAGACTCTGCTCTCATTTCAGAAGAGGCCAAAAAAAATAGAAAACTCATGCGAAAAATTTTAAGTAAAGTGGGTCTTGTAAACTATCCAACTGAATATTGGCATTGGTCTTATGGCGATAAATACTGGGCTTTTAAAACCCATAAAACCAATGCAATCTTCAATAGTATTTAGGGACTCACCGGTCGCAAGGATATTATTTTTTCAAGATTAATGTCGCAGGCTTTAACCACAAACACACCTGTAGCAGCTATTTTTGAAGCCGCTGCTTGCATAGCACCGGTTTCGTTATACATACCCACCAAAATCTTGGCTTCTTCCAAATTATGACATTCTAGTAAAGCAATTTGTGCTTTGGGGTAGTATTTCCATTTCTTTGAGTGTGGGAAATGTTGGTCTAAAAGTAGCGCAATATCTGGGGCACTTGCACTAAAAATACTAGGCACAGTGAAGCTTGTTTGCTGGATAATTTTTTGCAAAAGAACTTGGGTTTGCCTGGTATTTAAGACATGCTCATCCGAGAATCCAAGTTGGGTGCGGTATTTTTGCGCTTGAGTTGTAAAAATAAAATCAACGGTTTGATGTGGATTTTTTTTATTTTCAGAAATCAAGAATTGACAAAAATCAACATAGGTTCGAGTTTTCTCAAATCCAAATAAATCCTCAGGAATTTCCTCATGCATTCTTTTAAAAATAAGCGCTGTCATTGGCGTTTCGTCTTGAAATAGTGCTTGGATAGCCGAATAATATTCACTTCTTGTATCATTTTTTTCATGACCATAATAAAAGCAGATTGGATTCTTATCCAAGGCTTTAAGTATCATGTTTACAAAAGCCATAGCAGCTCTGCCATTGCCATTACAAAAAGGATGAATTTTCATTAAATTGGAAAAGCTATACGCCATGAATTCAGCAATACTGAATTCATCATCGACTGCAATTGCATTTATTTTTTGTGAGAATTTATCAAAAAAATCAACCATCATCTCTTCAATCGATTCTGGAAACACGCAAGGTTTACCAATCTCTTCAACCAGTAATTTTTGTTCAGAGGTTAAACCATCGTTTAAATACAATGCGATTAATCGCTCAAGGCAAAGCGAAATTAAATCATCTTTGGGTATGGAGGTTTGAGAGGATATGGGCAAAACAACATCATTTCTCTCAGCCATACTGGTGAGCAAATCCATAAAATTTGATAAAACTTCAGCGCCGATTGAAAACTCATCTGATAAATTTTCACAAAACTCTGATTTGGAAACGCCAATATCTTTTCTTAAAAATATACAAATGTAACCTAAAATCTCAGAATTCGATTTGGATATAATCATGCTGCCTTCTCTGATTTCAGCAGATTCAAAATGTTGGAACTGAGCGAGTGTAGGCGTAATTTGTCGATGAATACGTTTGAAATAGTCATACCATTTCTCTGCAGAAATATTTGTAATACCAATTCCTCTTATTTCAGGCAGAATATCGTTTTGGATGTGAAGATAAGTATTTAACACATCATTAAATTGCATAAAGCAAGGTATATGATATTTTTGAAAAATTTGCGCTGATTTTGGGTTGCCGATAGCTTCAGCAACGAAATGATAAATAATTGAGGGAGGAAATACGGTTAATTCTTGTAATTTTTCTGAAAACATCTTAAATCGAATGCGGGTGAGTAATACCCGCATTCTAACAAGAAGCTCATTTAATGTTCAACAATTAAATTAAGCTAGACGAAACTGCGCGTGAATTAAATCATTGCTTCTGGCTAAGTCTTCTCTAAGCGAATGAATGTTATACACTTCATAGCCTGCAAGCTTTGCAATCAACGTATATATTTTTAATAAAAATTCAATTAAAAAGTGATGGTTTTGTGAGGCTTCTAACTTAAGCCAAGATTCAGTCAGTGCTTCTGGCGTTGATCTATTTTGAACATTTAAAAGCAATTCCTTCCAAAAACCATAAATCAAGGCTCTATCGAAATGACTTTGATATTTTTGAAAAAGTTTATCATCCAAAATGATTCTATTTATCAAGAACTCATTGCTCATTTCAGGAGTTAAAGTTCCAACATTATCAAAGCACATATTTTTTAAAGAAATTGCTTGAGGATTTACTTCATCAGTTGATGATGGAATAAAATCTTGGGCATCTGGGCTATATTCGTAACTAGGCATATACTTCAGTCGAACAAGGTTACTGCCTTTTCTTTGAAGAGGTACTTTTGATAATTTATCAGCGTTTAATTCTAATTTAAAATAACTGTTTTTATCAGCACACAATAAATGCGATTGTGTTGGGCTTAGTAACTCATAATCATCATTTTTAGTTTTTGCATGGTAAAAATTATAGGAATAATTGCCATGATCTTTATTTTCAAAAATCTCAACCATGTAATAACCTTGTTGTCGAGGTTCTAATGAAACAAAAGGGCCAATACTTTCATAAAATTGATGAGACATGAGTGAATCCTATTTATCAATACAGCTTGTATTTTACAATATTTTTAATCTTTGTGTCAATATTTTAATCAGTTTCGATTTGATGATTAACAAATAAAGCCCATTTCACTACTAAATTTGTTCAATTCCTTGGTTTGGGTGGAAAAAAACTGAGGAACGGCGTCAAGTTTTTTTAATTGTTCGCATCGGTCAACCATGCTTGGATGTGTATAAAATAAGATTTTTTTCAAAGGATATAATAAATTTACCCATTGCGTATTCTCATTTTTTGAGTATTTATAAATTTTTTCTAGCGCAGTAATTGCAGATTGAATAGGAACTTGACCATGAATTATCGATGACTGATCGGCAAAATACTCATAGCCATGCAACTTACATAAAATATCATTTAACAATGAATAAATGATTATATTTAAGATGAGGCTTGCAAAAAGGGATTTATATGGGTTATTTAGAAGAACGGTTTCACAACTAATCGATAAATTGGTGTAAAAAAATGCTATAAGGAGCATTCTAAAAAAAGAAAAATTTGAATAATTCTTTTGACACTGTTTATCTAGGAAATGCCCAATCTCGTGATAAATAATTGATTTTATTTCTTCTCTGGTGAATAAATCTTTTCTTAATACAGTGCGAGATAAATGAATAGAACAACCATCCTGCTGAAAACAAACATATGCCGGGGCTCGAACAGAAACAGTATGCGGCTCATGCAAGTAGACAAGGGAAAGATGAAAAAGTTTGTTGGAATCTTGAAATTGACTGAGAATATTTAATGCATAAGCATAATTTTCTTGGCAATCCTCAGGTATTTTTGATAAATCCAAATTTTTACTTTGATTAAGATTAAAATCATAATCAAATTTTTGTGTATAATCATCACCTTCAAAATAAGAGATGGCTACGACAAAAAGAACATATCGAATGGCTATATCACAATTTGAATCACCGGTTTGTATTAATAAACTGAGAACTAACAACATGAAAATATAAAAAAATGTTTTTTTGGTTAATTAAAGAGCCAGATAATACAATAATACGCCATTAAATGCTATTTTTTATTGTGATTTTTGTGCTATGATTGCACACCTTTGTTTTTTTTGAACTATTATGCGAAGCAATCCCATCTTTAATTACCTTCATTTTTTAGTTACTAACGAAACCTACCCATTTGAGATTTTAAAAAGACATTCCCGTTCAGGTAAGCTATATTTCCTAATACCGCTGACTACCACCATCCCTGAGCTAGAGCATGCTCAATATGGTCGTTTCAATATTATTGATATGCACTTGACTGCTTTCCCTGAAATTTCCACAGAAAGTCACGAATCGGTTATTCATTTGACGGTGCATATGTGCTCAGAAAGCGATGAAATTAAATTTCATGTTTACCAAGATATCGATGGCAATGTCGTTGGTTTTTATGTCAAAGATATGAAAAATCCCGAGAAAATACCCAATATCACCTTTAGTGACATTCAAAGCATTTATTCAGAATCTTCGCCTTTATTGGCAACTATTCGTCATAAGTATCGTCAACTATGCCAACAACTTGAGGCCAATGTATCTAAACAAAGCTTAAAGTTACAAAATTTACGCATAGTGGAAGAAAGTGAATTAGAGTTGCACTTGGAGCAGCTGCAAGAACTTTCTCAAAGCATGCGTATCCTGGCAATTTTAAATCCTGAGGAATATCTTAGTCAATTTGAAGCACTGGTTCAATTAAAGGAAGAATTAATTCAAAGAATTCATGCACAAAAAGAATTTGACCAATTGCACAGAGAACCTGTTGTCGTTGAATCTGGGGCTGGTATCTTTACTCAACATATCAAAAAATTAAAGACTAAAAGTCCAATAGAGCGCTTAGTGAGCGTGAGAGATAAATTGGCAGTATTAGAGAAATTATTAGATCAGAAAACTGAAAAAATAGAAATACTTCCCAATAAAACACTGGTAATTCATACTGAATATCAAACCAAATTTTTTGATATCACCGAACTTGTTTCTTCTTATTATGAAGACATGCTCAGTTTAGAAGGCGAAGAACTTACTGCAACAGATCATAGGTTTTTTGCGACTATGAATAAAAAAATTGATGCAATTCAATTAAAAATCACTGATTTTTACAATGAATATTTCAATAGCATGGTGATTGCGAATAATTTTGAGCATTTTGATCTCATCTTTACTTTTCTTAATAGACCCAGTCCTTCTGTTATTCTTCATCTTCTTCGTCATCAAGCCGCTGATGTTTTAGTCCGTCTTCTTAAGAAATTTGAAGTATCAGTTACAGAGCCTATATTTCAATCTGAACCACATTCCATCCTAGAACATGTTATTCATCACAAAAATGAACAGTGTTTTACACACCTTGTTTCGAATATCGCTATTGATTTCTTGTCGGAATTACCAGATGGTCGACCATTGGCGACTTTAATTCTTGATTTAAACACAGCCAATCGTATGCGTCTGTATTGTTTCACAAAACTAGATCAATTCAATTCAAAAACATTTTTTTCGCGTTTAAAAAATCGTTTGTTTGAATTAATCCAGGGAAGACATCCTCAATCAAGGCAACTTTTCGAAATCTATAAAATATTGGATATTATCAAAAGTTCTGGCGAAACACGCCCATTAAAATCTCAAAAACCCTCCCACAAGATGCATGAAAGCCATAAGAGTTTTTTTGATAGTTTTACTGAGGACTTAGAAGGCATGGACTTTTTAAAAACTGAGAGATTTTTGCTTTTAATTCAAAAATATGAACGTTTGGCATTAAAGCAGGAACGACGTGCTAGTGTCATGAGAAGAACAACACAAGGCGTAAAATCGCGTTCTGAGTTTTTAAATCAATTCTGTTCTGAGGATATGAAACAACGCTTAAAAACATTGATGGTTGGCCTGTCCGAAGACGATGCATATGATGCAATGACCATTGCCTATGAAGTCGCGTTTGCCAATGACAGAATTATTGAAATTGAGGATGAATTACAAAAATCTTCTTTATCTTTGCGTGCAGTCAAAGGGCTTTTGCAAGAAAAAAGAAATCTAAAATTAAGAATTGAAGATTTACAAATTGGACCTATAGCGTCTCGAGAAGTCTCAATTCCTAGTGCAGCGAAAGCAATTGTACTTTCACAATTACCAGAAGCAGAGCAAATTCGAGCCATGTCAATATTTTCCAGAGATTTACCTGAGCGGCCTATTGAGTATTATGCAGGTCTAGAAGGTATGGCGCCTTCACATATAGAGTCAATGCTTCAATTGCGTGCCAGTATAAACGCGTATACTCAAGCTGCTTCAAAATTGGGTATTGAGGCGGTTATTGCGGCTTTAGATAATCTTCATCAGCAATTTACGGCAAGTGATCTACCAGAGCAAACTCTAAACGAGTTAACAGACTTTTATCATGAAGCCATGACTAAGATTTTAAGTACAAGATAATAAATAAAAGGATATGAAATGCGGGGTATATGGAATTCTTTTTTTAAAAAAGCCATGAATATGAATGCTCATCCAGTCTCAATGATGGATTTGGTTTTATACAATAACTTGAATAAACCATCCATCATTAAGGCATTGTTAACAGAAAATGCCATTCGTCACCAAATATTTTCTGAGACATTATCGTTTTTGTCAGTCAAAACAAATCTGGATAAAATTTCAGAGCATGCCCAAAAAAACATGTCTGAATGGAAAAAAAATAAGATTTCTGCGCCAAATATAGTAGAAGTCATTGCCAGAGACTGGGGCAATACCACCTTGGAAATGACCAGACGACATGGTCAAATATACACTGTTTTAAATATGGCAAGCTCTGATTTTCCAGGTGGCGGTTGCTTTGATGGCGGCAGTGCTCAAGAAGAAAATATGTGGCAACGTTCGACATGTGTGTTATCAATGCTAGGCAATGAAGAAATCCTTTTCAATCAAGATGACACCAGTTATCGATACTCAAAAACATTGAAGAAGCTCATTGATGGACAGGTATTGATGAGCGAATCTGAAATGAATCAGTTGAGAAAACAAGTTGCGAATCCATTGAATAATCATATCTTTAAAGTTTTTTGGGATGCTAATCCTAGAATTTGTTTTAGAGGCGCTGAGCAGTACATTCCCGTGCCATCGGATGTGATTATAGGTCCGCGTGAATCACTCCATGTTGACAGTAGTTTAAAATTCCTCAATGACCATGAAATATTTCCTTTTCATGAAATGCGATCAGCGGCCCCCATGAATGATTTAACCAATACAAAAATGGAAGATGAATTATCAAGAAGAATAGGGGCACAATTAGATACTTTGATTTTACACAATCAATCATATGTTGTCTTAGGTGCATGGGGATGTGGCCAATATCATCAAAAACCCGAAATGGTTTCAAAAATTTATGCCAACGAAATAGCAAAACGTGCTGACTTTTTTAAACATATTGTTTTTGCAATACGGTCACAGGGATTGAAAAAAAGCCATACCTTTGGAATATTTAGCGAATGTTTAAACCAATTACCATTGAATAGACTCAATCATTCTTGCGATTCAAAGCATTATAGAATGTCATAATGTTGATTTTTAGATTACAAAGATCGTTTATTATATTGGTTTTTCATGGTTTGCAATAATTAGGTTAAAATAGAATAAATTGTTGATTTTCGATATTTTTTTAATATATATTAATAAAGTTGTATATTTTATATAAAAAAATAATCGAGGAGAAGCGCAAATGGATTTATTTGAAGATATTAAAAGGGGCAGATTATTTGAAAAAAATACTTCTGAAGCATACGAACGAGGTCGGAAGCTTTTAAAATACAATTTAAAAGCTTTATTTCTTAGTTATCACAGTCTTAAATCACAACTTATTTATCTCACTCACCCATTCCTAGGCATGTATCAACTGATGATTGATATCTTGCGCTTACTGTATAGTGTATTTTTGTTTACTTGCGCATTTTTGATGTTGAAATTTGAAACAGCAAATGATCGCTTCGTCGATTTTCTAATTAACATGGGGGCAATTGGACTTGAGTTTGCTGCTGTAAATTTTGCATTCTTGTCGCTTATCACTAGAAGTTTAACTTCAATTTGTCAAATGCAGTATTTTTATAAACAAGAAAATGATATTACTTTTAAAGTTAAAGGGTGGTCACTTGAAGTCACTCATGAAAATGCTTTAAATAAATCATTTTTATCTCGACAAATTGCAAATATGGAAGAAATCGGGTCTGATTTTTCTCAGGAATTGAAACATCATCGACGCGCTTATACATTTGCATAAAAAGATATCCCCCTGAAGAAGGGGGATTTTTTTACATAGCATTTAAGGCAGCAGCACCAATATCTTCTAAAGCATCGATGGTGCCTTTACCACCAGGAATAAAACCACCCGCAGCATGTTTAATCAGATTAACACCTAATTTTGCTGCTTGAACCACAGGATCTGGTTTAATCACATAAAAAATACCTGCTGCTAAAATAGCTGCACCACATATTAAACTCAATGCTGGTAAAACCGTGCCTATAAACGATGAAAGCATGGTTCCCAAATATGGTGTTAGAAATGCTGTGATATGATTCATTAAAGCAAAAATTGCTTCTGGAGCCACCAACAATTCTATGCCATAAATGCCTGCACCTGCCAAACCTCCAAATCCTGCGTATCTTTTACCGCCCCTATCAAAAAATTTTTTTGCCATGATTATTTTCCCTTCAAATCAATAAAACAAAAAAGCCCGGTTAAGGGCTTTGGATTACATTATTTAAATGCCTGCGCTATATCCATTCCAATACCAGCAATGTCTTCAATCTTGTCAACAGCGTCACGTCCACCAGGTACAAATTTTGCAAAAGCACCTCGTAGGAACTCTTGACCAGCTTTTAGACCTTTTTTAGATGCAGGCTCAGGGGTAAAAGCAGAATGTAGACCCATGGCAATCATGGCACTAGTAATAACCATAGCAGCAAAAGGGATTAAATAGCCTATAAATAAGCCTAGAGAAGAACCTAGGATTGAAGATAAACTATTTGCAATGGACAGGGCAGCAGCTTCAAATACTGCTGGAGCCAGAAACGTTACACCTGAGTAAATACCAACACCGACCAAACCACCAACCAACGCCGGATTTGTAGATTTTTTTTCTTCAAAAAATCCTTTAAATTTTATTGCCATTTTACGACCTCCTCTTCGATTAATTACATTAAATAAATTATCACAACTGTATGATATGGCAATAATTTTTCTATAAATAGATCTATTTTCTTTAATATGAATCTTTTTGACTTATTTTTACATTGATGAGTTAAATTAAATCTAGGATCATTTTTTAAGGAAAAATGCGGTATAAAGCTTTCTATGTCTTAATATCACTAACAGTTGATTTTTTTAAAGAATTAGCATATTTTTTTCAAAGGTTTTTTAGAGATAAATATGATAAATGATTTTTCATCACATGATGAAACTACAAAAAACAATGAAAATATTGAGCTTATAAAAAAAACACCAGAATTTTTTTTTAGAAAAACTTTATTTCAATTTCAAATGGAATATCCACGAGTTTTAAGAAAAAAAAATAAACCTTTGATTTTCGAAAGTCCTAGAAATGAAGAGGAGCAGAAGTGGGTCAAAAAATTAG
>DHHZ01000087.1 GCA_002403515.1 Legionellales bacterium UBA4759
TTATCAACATTAAGTTTAAATTTACTTTTATTGGGCAGTGGCATTTCTTTTGCGGGAACAATGGGGCCTGTGGTTGTTGAACCCACCATGAAAGAAGGTTTTTATGCGGGCGCTGGTATTGGTGGCGCGATGTATAATGATAAAATTATTGGTAAAAATACATCGAATTTTTATCAAGTTGAAAAATCAATCAATACCAATAGTGCCTTGGCCAGTGTTTTTGCAGGTGTTGGTCGCACATATTTGAATAAATATTACTTAGGCGCAGAAGCCAATAGTTATTTTCCAAGCCATAAAGTGTCCTGGCAAGATCGTCCCGGTGTATCTGTATCACAATATACTTATGAAGATCAGTTTCATATTCAAAACTATGTGAATTTGGATTTATTGCCTGGTTATCGAATTAATCCTGAATGGTTGGTCTATGGACGTGTAGGTCTTTCTTTTTCAAATATTTCGTTTAATCAAGAAACAAACTCTGTTTCGACCGTTCCAAATTTTAACGATAATTTATCCACAACTGGTGGTCGATTTGGTGGCGGGTTTGCTTATCAATTGACGGACCATGTTGGTGCAGGCGTAGATTATTACTATGCTTACAATCCAACAAAAACTCAACATTTAAATGGTTACAATACTCAAATTTCGATTAATTCGCATTTAAATTATGTTGGTTTTTCTTTGTTTTATACCGTCTAATGAAGTCAAAAAGTGCCGGCTGTCGCCGGCGCTTTAAATTAATTTTCCATGCGCCATTCTAACAATTCTTTGGCATAATAAGTCAAAATAAAGTCACTGCCGGCACGATGTAAGGCAGTTATAATTTCGTGAACAGTGAGTCTTTCATTCAGGTAGCCTTTTTCAGCTCCTGCTTTAATCATCGCAAATTCACCACTGGTATGGTAGGCGCCTAAGGGAAGTTCAGGAAATTTTTGTTTAATTTGATAAATGATATCTAAATAGGTATGGCCTGGTTTAACCATGAGCATATCCGCGCCCTCTTCTACATCGAGTTCTGCTTCTAAAATGGCATCTCTTGCCGTCCGGTAATCCATTTGATAGGTTTTTCGGTCACCAAATTGTGGCGCACCTTCAGCAGCTTGTCGAAATGGACCATAGAGGTGTGATGCGTATTTAACAGAATAACTCAAGACAATGGTGTTTTGAAAATTATGTTCATCCAAGGTGCTGCGAATGGCATAAATCATGCCATCCATGCATGCACTGGGCGCAATAATATCAGCACCTGCTTTTGCGTAACTGAGTGCTTGTTGAGCCAATAAATGAATACTCGGATCATTTAAAACCTGAACGTTTTGTGAAAGGCTTTGATCGGAATCAATCACGCCACAATGCCCATGATCGGTGTATTCACAAAGACAAGTGTCTGCCATGACTATCATGTCGGGGGCTATTTTTTTGATGATTCTAATGGCTTGTTGAATAATTCCTTCGTCCATTGCCCCCCATGTGCCATGAGGGTCTTTTTGTTCTGGAATACCAAATAAAATAACTGCTTTTAAACCAATATGGTGTAGGTATTCAATCGTTTCTGGTAAATGCTGTAAACGGATTTGTGAATGACCAGGCATGCTGGAAATGGATATCGGTTCTCCTTGACCATAGCGAATAAATAATGGCAAAACCAATTGATCGTATGGTATAGAAAACTGTTTCACAAAATTACGAATCGCATGGTTTTGTCTTAATCGTCGTGGGCGTTTTAGTAAATAACTCATCATATTCACATCCTAGTCTTGAAGGGCTAAATAATTCACCGTAGCAATATCTTTTGGGCTTAAAAATTTTCTTTGACCAATTTCATAATTTCCCTGCAAGGGAATGATGGTTTTTTGGTGATTTTTAGAAAATGCATAAGCTGAATAATGCATAATGGATAAATAATCATATTCACCAAAGTCTTTTCCATCGGTAATGTGTTGATTAAAATTATATTGGTTCTGTTCGGTGATATTATCCCATACGATTTGAACGTATGCATCTCTATCAAGACGTGATTGTTCGTGCCATAAACCTATGGCGTGACCAAGTTCATGAACAATATTCATGGTATTGCAACGTTTAGCAAGTAATACGGTTTGTTCGCCACCTTGTCGACCCACATAAGATGCACAAGTTTTTCCTGCATCGGGTCTAAAAATCAAAAAATCTTTGGGTTTTTCTTTTAATGTATCGGTGGCGATGAATTGAAAATGCGTATGTGTTTCCCAAATATGGATGGCGTCTTGAATTGCCCCAACGGTTTCTTGAGGTAAATCAGATTGAAGTGTGTAATAAATCGTGCCATTTTTCCAATTATCACCACCTAGTTTTTGAAAAAACAACCCATTCAATTGAATACGTTTTGGATATTCTTGGACTAAAATATCGTTTTCTATCAAGGAATAATTATTTTTTTGAGCACACATGATAGGACGTACACTGCCCATCGGATCAATTACTAAAATTGATTTCCAATCAGAGGCATTAAGACTCAATGAGGCTAGTAACAAGGGTATTATCAGTAATTTTTTGATCATAATGACACCTGTAAGGCGTGGTAAACCTTAATTATGAATAAAATTTAATCTTTTTGCAATTTAAGTGCTAATTGATAAAGATGGTTTTTAGGTAAATTTAGCAATTCATGGCCAATTTGTGCGGCTTGTTTTGCGCCGACATGGGCAAGCAAGGTTTGCAATAATTTAATGGCGTCATCATCTGAGGTGGTTTTTTCTTCACGGGCTGGAATGATGATAACAAACTCACCTTTGGTTCTTTTTAAATCGACATTCAACCAATTAATAATATTTTCAATGGCATCAGATTGAATTTGTTCATAACTTTTGGTGAGTTCCTTGGCTAAAATGATATTTTGTTGGTGACCAAAAACCTCTTGTAAATCCATGAGTGAGTCTAGGATTCGATGCGTTGATTCGTAGAATGCACATGTTTGATGTTGATGTCCAAGATTTGTAAAAAAGTTTTTCCTGGCAGATGTTTTCACCGGTGGAAATCCATGAAATGAAAATTCATGCGTGGGGACACCTGCTGCTGATAAGGCACATATCAATGCACAAGCACCCGGAATGGGAATAACTGGAATATCTAGCTTTTTGGCTTGGGCAATTAATGGGAAACCGGGATCACAAATTAAAGGTGTGCCGGCATCACTGATTAAAGCCAATTGTGTACCTTTTTGAACCATGTTAAGATAGCGTTCTGATTTTTTTTGTTCATTGTGAGCGTGAAATGATTCACATGGGGTGTGGATTTGATAATGTTGCAATAAAATATTTGCATGACGCGTATCTTCTGCCAAAATAATATCAACGTTTTTAAGTGTTTGAATAGCGCGAAGGGTCATATCATCTAAATTACCTATTGGTGTGGCAACGATGTAAATTTTTCCGCAATCATGATTTAAAGAATTCATAACTGGTGCTCAAATATTTTTTGGAAATGTATATATGACCTCTATTTTACATCGTTTTTCTAAAATCTGCTCATGCTTTGTGATGTTTTTTATCACTATTCATGTTGCGCATGCAGAGGCAGAATTGTCCGACATTTATAACCCTTATACCATGTCAGCAGATTTTTACATGCAGCAATCCCAAAGAACTGAGGAATTGCGAAGCATTGATTTAAGACTTTTGGCAGCAGGTCGTTTATTAACCGAGGAAAAACTTTCAAATGCGCGTGTTATTTTAGAAGCCATTCCTGCTAAAACTACAAGGCAACAAACCATCTTACAAATTTTGTGGGCAAAGTATTTTTTGATGTCTGATTCTCCTGAGCAATCTATTGAAGTATTGGCCAAAGTCACTTCTTTAGATGATACTGATATTTATTATCAATGTGAGTACCACGAGTTATTGGCATTGGCTTATCAAGCCAAACATCAGTATGCAGAGGCCGCACTTCAGCGCATGAAATTAGATGTTTTATTGGGCGAGCACCGAAGTCAGTTAAACAACAGACAAAAACTATGGCAAATGGTTCAAAAAATGCCTGATGCTGAGTTGGATACACAATTTCTTGAAGCTTATGAAGGTTCTGAGTGGAAGGGTTGGTTGGCACTCGCAAAACTGATGAAAACTTCAAATCAAAATGATGCAATTACGATCTGGGAAAAACAATACCCAAATCATCCTGCACTAAGTATTGTAAAAAAACCGCGTTCATTTTTTTCATTTTTTAATTTTTCAAAGCCCGTAGAAGTTAAAAACACCAATCAAATTGCCTTGTTATTGCCTTTGTCGGGTTTATTGGCGGGCCCCGGAGAAGCAATAAAAGCTGGGTTTATGGAAGCTTATAAAGCCAAAAACAGTACTGCTGATTTACGGATCTATGACACCAATCAAGGAGGTGCTGTTGCGCAATACCATCGAGCAATTCAAGATGGCGCAGGAATTGTGGTGGGTCCATTGACCAAAGCCGATGTGCAAGCGGTTGGCAGCACTTTTTCTAGTACACCAACACTTTTATTAAATGATTATGCTGGTTCTTTGTCTCGTTATAAATATGCCATTGGTTACTCACCCAAAGACGAGGCTCTACAATTGGCCCATGTTATGGGACAAAAAGCATATCGACGTGTATTGATGATTATCCCCGCTAGCCCGTGGGGACAAGATATTGCTAAAACTTTTATAACGCAAGCAAGGCAAGAACAAATAACCATAGTTCAAACTATTCAATATGGTGAAAATAGTAATTTTAGTCAGTTGATTCGTTCGGGTTTAGGTTACTCTGAGTATAAAACCAAAGGCAAAAATGGGCGTGACCAAGTTCATGGCTCTCGTCGAGGCGATATTGATGCAATTTTCATGGTTGCATATCCATCAACTGCCAGACAAATTGTGCCATTACTGAAATATTATTATGCTGGCGATGTTCCTACCTTTGCAACTTCAGCAGCATACGATGCATTTTTCAATCCCACGCAAAATAAAGATTTAGATGGCTTATATTTTACAGATATTCCTTGGGTATTTAATCATCAATTGGGGCATCGTGCATGGCCTGAGACTTGGAATACTTACAGTCGTTTGTATGCATTGGGTTATGATAGTTTTACTTTAACCAAGCAATGGTCGATATTGCAATCCATGCCTCAATCAGGTATTTCTAAGCATACGGGTGTTTTGTATGCAATGCCCAATGGTCATGTGCGTCGAGAGTTGGTATTGGGACGTATTGTGCAAGGTGTTGCAAAGGAAGAAAATACATTGTGGAATCATTAAAAAATTGAGGATCATATGGGTAAAAGGATTTTGATAACCATTGCTTTATTGCTTGGACAAAACTTAAGTTATGCAGGTCTAGTCAAATACACTTGCCAAGAAAAATGCTTTTATCATTGCAAGCGCAATGGCCAAGCGGTTAAAAATTGTGAAATTAGGGATGTGACAACGGTTAGTTTCCACGTTCATTGTGAATGTCGAGATTTAAAGCAAGGTGAAATATTGCCACCTTTCTTCCATCATTATCGAATCATTAAAACATCGGTATTTTAGAACGATTAAATTCAATAAATATTTGCACTTTATGTTCAAATTGGTGATAATATTGCAATTTTATAAGAATTTGTAATATTAAAATGATAAGCAATGATGTTTTTTTAGAAAAAATAAAAAAAGCTTTACCCATGCCATTTGCACAATACATGGAAATGGCTTTGTATGATGGTGAATATGGCTATTATACCACGCAAGATAATATCATTGGGCAGCATGGTGATTTTATAACAGCGCCCGAATTATCTCCTTTGTTTGGTCGAGCCATTGCCAAACAAGTTCTAGAAGTATTTAAAGAATATCCCAATGCCGAGATTTTGGAATTGGGGGCGGGAACTGGACGCTTATGTTTGGATGTTTTGTCTTATTTGGATAAAGCCAATGCCTTACCCGAAAAGTATTATATTCTGGAAGTAAGCCCCAATTTAAAATTGCAACAATCGCAATTATTACAAGCGCATTTACCGCACCTTTTTGAGCGTATTGTTTGGTTGAATCATTGGCCACAGCAATCATTTCAAGGGGTGGTTTTGGCCAACGAGGTTTTGGATGCCATGCCTGTGCATCGATTTGAATGGCGAAATGGCCAGACTTTGGAAAGTCATATTGTTTGGGATGAGAAGAAACTTTGTTTAAAAGAAGAGTTTCTTACAACCAACAATAGCCAGTTGTCAGATTATGTTAAATCCTTGGCAATCACTCAAAATCATTATCGATCTGAGGTAAACTTATGGATAAATGGCTGGCTATCAGGTATATTTTCTTGTTTGGAAGCAGGTGTTGTTTTACTCATTGATTATGGTTTTCCTCGCGGGGAGTTTTATCATCCAGACAGGAATGATGGGACTTTAATGTGTCATCAACGACAACAAAGTTCAACGGATTTTTTAAATCAACCAGGATGTATGGATATCACCGCACATGTTGATTTCACGCATGTTGCAGAAACAGCCTATGATTTAGGTTTTTCTATTTTAGGATATACCCAACAAGCGGCTTTTTTATTGGCAAATGGAATTTTAGAAGAGCTTGCAAATGAAGATGATACAGTTGCCTATCATCAAGAGGCTAGAAATTTAAAAATATTACTTCAATCTCATGAAATGGGGGAAATTTTTAAGGTCATGGCTTTGGGTAAAAATTTTCAAAATTCTTTAAAAGGATTTTCATTGCAAGATAAGCGAGCAAGTTTGTAATGAACAAATACTTAAGTACCATCGAATTGGCAAAAGAGAATATGACTTTTAATGCAGGTCATACCACCATTTTCTCAGCAACAGAGCGTGAAGCACTTCATGGGCATTACTATCAGGTTTTTGTGGGTATTACAGCCTGGGTCAGTGAAAATGGTATGAAGTTTGATTACCGGTATTATAAAAAACGTGTTGGTGATTTATGTCAGCAATTAAATCAAATATTTTTAATGCCTATGTATTCACCTTATTTGGAGTTTTCCCAAGATGAGGTGTATTATTATTTTAAGTTTAATCACAAAACTATGCCTTTTTTAAAGGAAGATGTGAAGTTAATGCCACTGACTAACATTACGATTGAAGAGCTTTCTCGTTGGTTTGTGATGCAATTAACAGTTGATAACGAAGAATTAGAAAACTTTGAAATTGAAAAAATTGAGGTAAAAGTTTTTTCAGCTCCCGGACAATCAGCAGGATATATTTGGCAACGTGGATAATGATGAAAATTTGATATGTAAAGTTAGTATCCCCAATACTTATGCACAAGCTTATGATTATGCTTTGCATGAGGATCATCCACCTATAGGTGCTCGGGTCTGTGTGCCGTTTAGAGACCAAGACCGCATGGGTATTGTGATTGATTATGCAAAGCCTGAAAAAAAACTTCAGTTAAAAAATGTAAAGAATGTTCTGGATGACACGCCTTTATTTACTGAAACTTATCTAAAATGGTTAAAATGGATAGCCCAATACTACCATACCCCTTTTTCTGAAATACTTTCATTGGCTATTCCAAAAAAACTTAAAGAAATCGATGCGCCTCTTGCATTGCCCTATGATACATACATCACTTTGCAAGCAGAAAAAATAGAAATTCCAAAACGACAAAAAAAACTTCAAGAACTACAAATTTTTTTACAAAACCAAACATCTCCTGTTTTGCTTAAGGATTTAAAAACATCCGGCTTTAGCAAGGAGCTCATTGAAAAAGCCATGGATTTGAATTTAATTCGTTCGCTAGAAAAACCAAAGGAATGGATGATTGAATCCCAACAAGTATCCGATATTGAGTTGAATCCCGAGCAACAAATAGCCTTAGATGCCATCGAATTTTCTTTGTTTGCCATTTACCTTTTAAAAGGTGTCACAGGCAGTGGTAAAACGGAGGTTTATATCGAGGCCATTAAAAAAACTTTGACCAAGGGACAGCAAGTCCTCATGCTGGTTCCTGAGATTGGTTTAACAACAGGTCTCCATCAAAGATTACAAAAGCGATTGAATTTACCCATTCAAATTTTTCATTCAAGTTTAACTGAAAAACAACGTTACGAGCATTGGATTATGGCCTATCATGGTCAAGCCAAAGTAATCTTAGGCACAAGAAGTGCTATTTTCGCCCCTCTTCCCAATTTGGGTTTGGTGATAGTTGATGAAGAACATGACTTAAGTTTTAAACAACAAGAGGGGGTACGTTATTCTGCAAAAGACGCTGTGATGATGCGAGCTAAATTGCAAAATATTCCGGTGTTGTTAGGTACCGCAACGCCTACGTTAGAAACTTTTTACAATGCTCAAAAAGGTCGATATCAATTGTTGGCCTTAACTCAAAAAGCATTGAGTAGCACCGCACTTTGTTATCATTTGGTGGATTTACGGCGGCAAAAAGTCCAACATGGGATTGCCGATGAAACCTTGCAATTAATCCAAAAGCATTTGGATTTAAAACAGCAGGTTTTGGTATTTATCAATCGACGTGGTTACGCCCCTTTATTATTTTGTCATGATTGTGGCTCGTCAATTGAGTGTAAGCGATGTGACGCCAATATGACTGTGTATCGTTCAAAATATCAATTGATTTGCCATCACTGTGGCTATGGACAAAAAACCCCTGAACAGTGTGCGAAATGTTTTTCGCACCAATTGATACCGATTGGCTTTGGAACAGAGCAAGTCTATGATTATTTAACACATTTTTTCCCAAGTCATTCCGTGCTTCGATTTGATAGGGATGTGATTAAAAATAAAATTCAGCTTGAAGAGGGGTTGCAAAAAATACAAGATAAACAGGCAAATATTATTGTTGCAACACAAATGCTTGCCAAGGGGCATCATTTTTCAGACCTAAGCTTGGTGGTCATTTTAGACGGAGATAGTGGTTTCTATCAGGCAGATTTTAGGGCTTTGGAGCGCTTGGGCCAAATGGTGACACAAGTATCTGGAAGAGCTGGGCGTGAAAGTATACCTGGTGAAGTCTGTATTCAAACACATCTCCCTCAGCATCCATTGTTATTAACCTTGATTCAAAAAGGATATGAACCTTATATTGAACAATTGTTAAAACAGCGACAAGAAGCCCAATTGCCACCGTATTCCTATTTGGCCTTGCTTCGTATACAAGGAAAGCATGCACCTTCCGTGATTGCCTTTGTCAAAAACTTAGCCCAAGAAATGAAAACATTGTCGATAGAATTTTGGGGGCCCTCTCCTGCGCCAATTGAGCGCAAAGCAGATGTTCATCGTTGGCAACTGGTGGTGAAATCCAGTCAAAGAGATGTTTTACATCATCAACTGGCAAAAATGAGTTTTTGGTTAAAACACCACTGTCCCAAAAATTTGCGTTGGTTTATAGAAGTTGATCCTTACGACTGGTCTGCTTAAACTGCAATGGGTGCTTTAATTGCAGGATGAAATTGATAATTAATAATTTCAAAATCTTCGAATTGATAGTCAAAAATGGAGTCAGGTTGTCGTTTGATGACAAGCTGCGGTAGAGCAAAAGGTTCTCGAGAAAGTTGTAATTGAGTTTGCTCTATATGATTGCTGTAGAGGTGGCAATCTCCTCCTGTCCAAATAAACTCACCCACATCTAATTGGCATTGTTGCGCTATCATATGAGTTAATAGGGCATAGGACGCGATATTAAATGGCACGCCTAAAAACACATCAGCAGAGCGTTGATACAATTGGCAGGATAATTTTTTATCTTTAGAAACGTAAAATTGGAAAAGTGCATGACAAGGTGTCAGTGCCATTTGTGAAAGTTCTCCGACATTCCAGCTATTGACGATTAATCGTCTAGAGTCAGGATTGCTTTTAATTTCTTGAATGACATTTTGAATTTGATCGATAACTTGACCATTAGGGCCTTGCCAACTTCGCCATTGTTTACCATAGACTGGACCAAGATTGCCTTGTTCATCAGCCCATTCGTCCCAAATGCTTACGCCATGGTCACGAAGGTATCCAATATTGGTATCACCTTTCAAAAACCACAATAACTCATGAATAATGCTTCTTAAATGCAATTTTTTGGTGGTTACTAAAGGGAACCCTTCATTGAGATCAAAGCGCATTTGATAACCAAAAACAGAATAGGTGCCGGTGCCGGTTCTATCGCTTTTGATTTGCCCATTGTCTAAAATATGCTGAAGCAGTTTATGATAAGTTTTCATGTTTTTTTTGATAAAAGTATATGCCTAAACCCAAAAGGAACATCGGTAAAGATAAAAGTTGTCCCATGGTTAAGCCATTGAAGATGTATCCTAATTGTACATCGGGTTGGCGATAAAATTCAATTGTGAATCGAAAAATTCCATAGAATATAAGAAACAGTGCCATGGTGCACCCTTGTGGCCTTGGCTTTTGGGCATAGAAAAATAATATTAAAAATAAGACAATTCCTTCTAGGCCAAACTCATAAAGTTGTGATGGGTGTCTTGGTAAATTATCGACTTGTGGGAAAATCATGCCCCATTTTGCATCTGTGGGTTTACCCCATAACTCCCCATTGATGAAATTGCCTAGTCTGCCTGCAGCCAAGCCTAATGGCACCAAGGGTGCTGTAAAATCTGCGACTTCTAAAAAAGGCTTATGATATCGTTTAGCGAATAAGTATAAAGCAATGACCACCCCAATTAGGCCGCCATGAAAGGACATGCCCCCCTCCCAAATTTTAAAAACTTGTAAGGGATTTTGTATCCATTCGTATAAACCATAAAACACCATATAACCAATTCGCCCACCCAAAATAGTCCCCAAGGCGGCATAAAAAATTAAATCAGCCACTTGGTCGTGATTCCAATTTAAGCTCAAATGCTTAATTCGGTAATTGGCCAGGAACCATGCCAAAGTAAAACCGATGAGGTACATGATGCCGTACCAATGGATTTGTAATGGCCCAAGGTGAAGGGCAACGGGGTCTATGTTTGGATGAATCAGCATATTTAATTTTTTCCTGCACGTACAAGACCGCCAAGGCCTTGGTTTTGTAAAATTTCTTGTAAATAAAAGCGTATTTCGCTAGGGTTTTCCATGCTCAAGACATCGGCTAGAATTTGTCGGCACTCGGTTAAGCTAAAGCTTCGAATTACCCACTTGATTCGCAATAGGCTTGCAGAGTTCATGCTCAAAGCATCAAAGCCCATGGCAAGTAATAAAAGTGCTACCACAGGGTCGCCAGCCATCTCTCCGCAAATACTAACCTTCACACCTGCCGCGTGACCGCTTTCAACAATTTTCATCAACATTCTTAAAATAGCCGGATGCAGGCTATCGTAGAGATTGGCAACACGCGCATTGTTTCTATCCACGGCTAAAAAATATTGTGTTAAATCATTGCTGCCAACCGAGAGAAAATCGACCCTTTTGGCAAATTCGTGGGCTTGGAACGCAGCCGCAGGTACTTCTATCATGACCCCAATTTGTGGTTTGGGAATCATGCAACCTTCTTCAAGTAATTCTTGATAGGCTTGATGTATCAGATAAATGGCCTCATCGACTTCACTTAAGGTCGTCACCATCGGTAGCATGATTCGAAGATTTTTGATTTCTTGATTGGCTCTCATCATGGCGCGTACTTGCATTAAGAACACATCGGGATGATCCAGGGTGACACGAATGCCGCGCCAACCTAAATATGGATTATCTTCATTAATCGGAAAATAGGGCAAAACCTTATCACCACCAATATCAAGAGTACGCATGGTGACTTCATGGGGGGAAAATGCCTTTAGAATTTGTCGATAGATAATATATTGCTCATCTTCGGATGGAAACCTATCACGTGTCATGAAGGGAACCTCCGAGCGGTAAAGACCCACACCCTCGGCGCCAACACTCATTGATAGACCTGCGTCCATGGCCAAACCAGTATTCACTTGGAGCTTAATACGATAATTGTCTAGAGTCTCAGCGAGTTTGTCACGAAGAGAAAATAAGCTTTCATTGAGTTCATTTTCTTCATGCCAAAGTTGTTTGTATTCAGACACTAAACTTTTGGGTGGTGAAACAAAAATATCGCCATTGTATCCATCAACAATCAATGCTCTTTTGGAAATATCTTCCAGTTTCAGGCCCATGACGCCCATAACGGTTGGAATATTCATGGCACGTGCAAGAATGGCAACGTGTGAGTTGTTAGAGCCTTTGGCAGATACAATTCCTGCTAACAATCCTTCTGGTACTTCAGCCAAATCTGATGCGGTAATTTCTTCACCAACCAAAATGGTTTTGGGGCTATAAACATATTCTTCTTTATGTTCTGATTGTAAATCAGCAAGAATTCTTTGACCTATATCCTTGATATCAACTGCCCTTTCTTTTAAATAAGGATCATTTATATCTTCAAAATGAGCAATGTATCGCTTTATAACTGTCGCCAAGGCGGTCTCTGCTGTCACTTGCTCTTTTTGAATTTCTTGGATGACTTCAGCCCCCAGATGCTCTTGGTCTAAAATTCCAACATAAACATCAAACAAGGCTTGTTCTTGCTCGCCAACGCTTAATGCCAAACGTCTGCCTAGACGTTTGATGTGTTCCCGTGTTGTCTCCAAAGCATTTTTGAAGGTGTTAATTTCATGCTCAACATCTTGCGTGCTTTGACGAGGTACAGCATCGATATTGGACTGCGGATAAATTACCACAGCCCTTCCGATTGCAACACCTGAAACACATCCCAAGCCTTTAAGACTCATATCAGGGCTAGAAAATTCGTTGGTTTTGTCAGTGATTGGTAAAGTTAAGTCAAATAATTCACCAGTTGCTTCAGCATGAGCAATCAATGCCCCCAATTGTGCAGCTAGGGTAATTAAAAAGGCTTCTTCCTCATCATCGAAAGAATTTTCATCTTTTTGTTGACTGGTTAATACACCATAAAGCTTGCGGTGTTGAAGTATCGGAACGCCAATAAATCCTTGCAGCTGTTGCTCTGGAATTAATGGGTGATCGATAAAATGCGGGTGTAAATGAGCATTTTCAGTATTGATGGGTTCTTCACGTCGACCGACTTGGCCAACAATTCCTTGGTTCATAGGAAAACGAATGGGATAGTTTTTATTGATATTCATCCCTTCTGAGGCAACTAACACATACTCATCATTTTTGTAATCTAAAAGATAGACATTCACCACATCACAATTGATAGCCTCTTGTACGCGCTGAACAAGAATCTGCAGCGCTTGCTCTAGGCTGGCTGAGTGACTAACATCTTGAATAATCCTTTTGAGTACTTTAAGCATTTAACGTAAGTTCGATAATCGTTTTTTAAATAAACCCATGCCAACTTTTCTTTTTTTGATGTATTGCTCTAGTTCCTTTAAAGCTTGTTGATAAACCTGTTGTTTAAAAAATATGACTTGTTTGGGGGGATCTTCATAATCAATCCAACGCCAACTGTCAAACTCAGGTGTATCACTTAAATCAAGACGAATCTTTTGTTCGCTGGTGACCAGCTTCAATAAAAACCATTTTTGTTTTTGGCCAATGACGACAGGAGTCTTTCCATGTCTAATGTACTGAGGAGGAAGTCGATATTTTAACCAACGTTTGGTAACACCTAAAATTTTCACATCTTCTTGGTGTAGGCCAACTTCTTCATGCAGTTCTCGATACATTGCTTGGATGGCTGATTCCCCTACCATGAAGCCACCTTGGGGAAATTGCCAAGCATCGTGACCTTGCCGTTTGCCCCAAAAAACGCGCCCGGAATCATTTATCAAAATAATACCTACATTTAGCCGATAACCGGCTCGGTCAATTACCATGATTTAGACAACATTATAATATATTAATTACTTTGATTGTTTCATAAAAATAAAGTATTTGGCAACAGTTGAAGGCTATATTTATTCCGAATTCCATATAAAATAAGCGCATATTCTTAATTTTTGATTTAGGGTTAACTATTCAGATGGATAAAATTATTTGTGTGGGAAAAAACTATTTGGAGCATGCCAAAGAATTGGGTGATGTTGTTCCTGAAAAACCAGTAATTTTTTTAAAACCTCCCAGTGTCTTGAATCAAGCACCACGCTGGAATAGTACTTTAATCGCGCAGTTTCCTGAAGACGATTCTGTGCAACCTGAGTGTGAATTAGCCTTAAGAATTGGCAAAGATGCTTATCAACTAAAAACTTTCGACGACGCCTTGATTTCACATATTAGTGTGGGTTTGGATATGACCAAAAGAGCACGGCAATCGCAATTAAAAAAAGATAGTCATCCTTGGACCACGGCAAAAGTTTTTAAAGATGCTGCAATCTTGGGGCCATGGTTACCTGCACAAGATTTTACAAATTTTGAGGATTTAGAATTTAAACTTTTAATCAATGGCCAAGAAAAACAACATGGTAAAGCCTCGCAAATGATGATGCCTTGCCTGGAATTATTAGTTTATATCAGTGCGTTTTTTCCCTTGAAAAAAGGAGATGTTATATATACGGGAACGCCTGCTGGTGTTACAACAATTCATGCAACAGATGTATTACAAGTTCGTTTTGACAAATATCAATATGACGTTAAATTCCTTAAGTATTAAAGATACTTAAGGAATTTTGATTTAATTTTACTTGTGATTTTTTATCCAGTTATTGGTTTCATTTAAAAAAGATTTTTGTTGTTCAGGGGTTAATTGTTGATAGATATCAATACGTTCTTTTAATCTTAAATCCAAAACATGTTTGTACATTTTTAACTCATCGTCAACCCATTGGTGTTTTTGTTCTTCACCATAAGAATTGTTTTTAAAATCATCATTAATTTTTCCTTGAATATCTAAAAATTCCTGATGATATTTTTTGAGTTCTTTTTCGGTGTCTTCACTAATTTTGGTAATGTCTTTTTCTTGTTTATCAGTGAGCTTTAATGTTTTAGCAGTTCTTAATATCCAATCATCCTTGTGAAAAACATGGTAGCAATCGGCAAAGCTTGTCATGCTTATTGTTAACCCTAATATGCCATGTAATACCATTTTTGTCTTATCCATGTTTTTCTCCAATCATGAGTTTAATATTTATTATATAGATTAGCTTTTTTACAAAAGCAAATGAGGTTGAAAAATTGATCAAAAATAGCCTAAACATCTTGATGGAAATTTTGTATAATGATCAATCCTAGTTAAAAAAAGAAGTTAATGTGAGGTTTTCGGTGTCTGATACAGTCGCTTTAGATGATCTTTGGTCTAAGTGTTTAAATGTTTTGCAGGAAGAGTTTCCTTCGCAACAATTTAATACATGGTTAAGACCCTTACAGGCTACTGTTCAAAGTCAAAATTTGATTTTGTTGGCACCTAATCGTTTCGTCATAGATTGGGTTAAAAAGAATTTCTTAGGTCGTATTGAAGAATTGGTTGCTCATTACTTTCCTGATTCAGCAGTGCAGGTACATCTTGAAGTTGGATCAAAGGCTGCGCCCAATCACATTGTGCAAGCGCAATTAACAGGTCAATCTGAACCTGTAAAGTCACCCGAGATTTCTGCGGTCTCTTTGATTGAATCACCGCCTGCAATTAAAAAATCGGTGGATAGTTACAAAAATACCAATTTAAACAAAAAGTTTTTATTCAATAGTTTTGTTGAAGGAAACTCAAATCAGCTCGCCCGAGCAGCTGCACTACAGGTCGCAGAAAAACCTGGTGAGGCTTATAACCCTTTATTTATTTATGGGGGCGTTGGTTTAGGTAAGACCCATTTGATGCATGCAATTGGCAATACCATTTTACAACACAATCCAGATGCTAAAATTTTGTATTTGCATTCTGAGCGATTCGTTGCAGATATGGTCAAAGCATTGCAAACCAATAGTATTAATGAATTTAAGCGCTTTTATCGTTCTTTGAATGCTTTATTAATTGACGATATTCAGTTCTTTGCTGGTAAAGATCGTTCCCAAGAAGAGTTTTTCCATACGTTCAATGCTTTGTTAGAAGGGCAACAACAAATTATTTTAACCAGTGACAGATACCCCAAAGAAATTGAGGGGGTTGAGGAACGACTCAAGTCTCGTTTTGGATGGGGATTAACAGTTGCCGTTGAGCCGCCAGAACTTGAAACGCGTGTTGCAATTTTAATGAGTAAAGCAGAGCTTTCTAATATCGATTTACCTTATGAAGTGGCATTTTTTATAGCCAAACGCATTCGCTCGAATGTCCGTGAATTAGAGGGCGCGTTAAGAAGAGTGATTGCTAATGCCCAGTTTACTGGTAAACCCATTACCATAGAATTTGTTAATGAGGCACTCAGAGATTTATTGGCTTTACAAGATAAATTGGTTACAGTTGAAAATATTCAAAAAACAGTTGCTGAGTATTATAAAGTCAAAGTTGCTGATATTTTATCAAAGCGCCGAAGTCGCTCTATTGCTCGTCCACGTCAAATGGCAATGGCGTTGTCAAAAGAATTAACCAATCATAGTTTACCGGAGATTGGCGATCATTTTGGTGGGCGAGATCACACCACAGTGATTCATGCATGTCGTAAGGTGAAAGAACTGGTCTTGGTTGAAAATGATTTTTCTGAAGATTATAAAAACTTAATGAGAATTTTGTCATCATAAGGAACCCGTTATGTCAAGTTTCAGAGTAGGCAAGATGGAGTTATTAGCACCTTTGGCTATGGTTGCAGGTGTTGTAGACAGAAAACAATCGAAGCCTGTTTTGGCCAATGTGCGCATGCATTGGGAAAATCATACCTTGATGTTAACGTGTAGTGATCTTGAAATTCAAACCAGTGTTAAAGTACCTTGTGAAACCGCGAGTGCGGGTGGCACGACAGTTGGTGCGAAAAAATTTTTAGAAATTATTCGTAGCCTTGATGATGAATCAGATATTCAATTTACCTTCCAAGATGATACTTTAAGAATTAAACAAGGACGTAGTGCATTTAAACTAGCAACGTTGCCGATTGAGCAGTTTCCGATGCGACAAATTGAAGAAACTGGAGAGCTTCGGTATGTACAAAGGTTGCCTTTCGTCAAAGCCTTGCAATCGACTGTTTTTGCTATTTCTTTACAAGATGTGCGAGCGTTTTTAAATGGTTTGTTACTTTGTGTTGAGAATGAATATTTAGTGATGGTTGGTATGGATGGCCATCGCATGGCGATTAATCGTATGGTTTTGGCGGAAACATTCAGTGAACGCCGACTGATTCTGCCAAGAAAAAGTGTTAACGACCTATTACGCTTACTTCAACAAATTGATGACGATGAGGTGAGAATCACTTTGTATGTGGATCATTTTGTTTTAACCACCGCGCAGTATCATTGGGATAGTAAGCTCATTGATGCCAAGTTCCCTGCTTATCAACGTGTGATTCCGCAACAACAAGATAAGTTTATTTATGTGGATAGAGATCAATTGAAACGCGCATTGGCGCGTACCATGATTTTGGCAAATGAACGTTTCAAAGCGGTCGTATTGTCTTGGCAAAACAATGAATTGCATTTGGTTGCATACAATCAAGAGCAAGAAGAAGCGATTGAAGTGGTGAATGCCGATGTCAGTGGGGAGAATATGAAAATTGGTATCAATGCCAATTATCTATTAGATGGCTTGAATCATTTGCCTGAAGGGATGGTTTGTTTATCATTTACCAATCCAGATAATAGTATTTTGGTACAATCTGCCACTGATAAGAATTTTCAATACATTATCATGCCTATGAAATTATGATTTTAGAACGCGTTTGGGTGAAGTCCTTAAGAAATATAGAAGAGCTACAGCTATCTCTTCATCCTCGTTGTAATGTGATTGTTGGCCAAAATGGCAGTGGTAAAACGTCACTATTAGAATCCATCTATTTATTGTCGAGAGGACAGTCTTTTCGAACGCGAAGTGTTTCTCCTTTAATTCAGTTTGATAAAAATCAATTAATGCTTCATGGTAAAACCTTCAATGAAGAAAGTATTTTTATTGAAAAAGATGAAAAGGGTCAAACTAAAGCATTGGTAAATCAAAAACGCTGTCAGCGTGTGGCAGAACTCTCCCAATTGCTTCCATGCCAGTTATTTCATCAAGATTTATTCCAAATTATTGATGCCTCTTCTCAAATTCGACGACGATTACTCGATTGGGGTTTGTTTTACTTGGAAAGTGATTATGCAAGAGTTTATCGAGAGTTTAAGCGTGTGTTGAATCAACGTAATCAGGCCTTAAAACAAAGAGCAGAGACACATGCTTTGCAGGCCTGGAATAAACCATTTGTCGAGTTATCTTCTTTGATAGATGGGCATCGTAAAAATTATGCCCATCAATTAAATATTGCTTTACAACAAGAAATGTCGAATTTTTCAGGCGGCTTAAGCTGTGAATTAGACTATCATTCAGGTTGGAATACGCAGCTATCCCTTGAGCAGGTATTGATACAGCAAGAGGCTTTGGATAGAAAGCATGGTTATACCCATTCAGGACCGCATCATGCAGATCTTGGCCTAATGTCTCCCCATGGCAAGGGCAAAGTAGAATGGTCGCGAGGACAGCAAAAATTTATATTAATTCTTTTAAAAATGGCGCAGGCTAAATTGTTTTCCAAGCCTTGTTTATTTTTATTTGATGATTTGATGGCTGAGCTTGATGAGCAGCGCTTGAATGAATTGTATGGGCAAATTCGACGTTTGAGTGGGCAAATTGTTTTTACTGCTTTGGATGATACCGCAAAGGCTCTGCCAGCCTTTGCAGATAGTCGTTGGTTTTATTTGAACCAAGGGCAAGTCCAAGACATCATTGACCTTTGAGTCCTTGATAATAGCTTAATGCTTTCGCCCGCGCTTGGTCATGATTGACAATCGGTGAATAATAAGAAAAATTTTGGATAGGTGAATTCCAGGGCTGATGTAACCACTTGTTGGGGAGTCCTGCCAATTCCGGAACCCATTTTCTGACATAATTTCCCAATCCATCAAATTTTTCACCTTGAAGTACTGGGTTAAAAATTCGAAAATAAGGTGCTGCATCTGCGCCACAGCCTGCAACCCATTGCCATGATGCATAGTTGCTGGCCGTATCTGCATCCAATAGGGTTTCATCAAACCATTTTGCCCCTTCTCTCCAATCTATAAATAAATCTTTTACCAGGAAAGACGCCACTATCATTCGAACCCGATTATGCATGGTGCCTGTAATCCATAATTCACGCATCCCTGCATCTACAATAGGATAGCCTGTTTGCCCCTTTTTCCAGCGTTCGAATGCAGGTTTGTCTTCATGCCAAGGGAAGCCATCAAATTGGGGTCTAAAGTTGTCGGTGGTTAATCGTGGGAAATGGTATAACAGGTAGTAAGAAAACTCACGCCAGCCAAGTTCTGAAAGAAAATGTTGGGTTTGTTCTTGATGTTCAGGATGGTTTAATTGATATTTTGAAACCAACCGAAATATCTGGGTTGGCCCAATTTCACCAAAATGCAGATGCGGTGACAAGCAAGAGGTAGCTTCCAATGCGGGTTCATTACGACCTTCCTTGTACCGAAAAACTTTTTTTTGCATGAATTGTTGTAATTTAATTTCAGCGCCTTCTTCTCCTGGTTGCCAGTAGTGACCAAATGCTTGAGCCCAATTGGGATTTGTGGGTAACAGTTGCAATTCATCCAGTTCTACACTTGAGCATTGAATGAATTGAGGCATTTTATTGATAATGAATTCTGCTTGAACGGTGGTTTGTTTTAAGCATTGTTTCCAATAAGGCGTGAATACTTTAAAAGAACTGCCCTGTTGGTTCATCACTTCCCAAGGTTCGTTTAAAAGACTTCCATTGAATGACTGCACGTTAATATTCAAGTTTTTTAATTCTTGTTTGATGGTGCTGTCTCGTGCAATAGCAGTGGGTTCATAACATCGGTTCCAATATACTGCTGAAATTTGTTGTTGTTGACACAAATCCTTTATGATTTGTTGGGCATCACCCACGTAAATATTCAATTGAATGTGCTTATTGAGGCTCTTTAAACTATGATGCAGCCACCACGATTGAGCTTTTTTTCTCAGTTCTGTCAAAGGCGTATCAATGATATAAACACATATAATTTCTTCATGTTTTTGGCAGGCGTGAAATAAAGCTGGGTTGTCTTTTATTCTTAAATCTTGTCTGAACCAAAATATTGCTTTGGACATACTTATCCTTATAATGATGATTTGAACTATTTTAAAGTCATTTCTTCCAATAGCCAATGTTTCACGTGAAACATGTTACGCCAATTCACAAGTGAAGT
>DHHZ01000017.1 GCA_002403515.1 Legionellales bacterium UBA4759
AAAACTTTTATTGTTTTACCAACAATATCCCGCAAAAAGATGGCGGAACACACTTGGCAGGTTTTAGAGCAGCTTTAACCAGAACATTAAATACCTATATTGAACAAGAGGGGATTGGTAAAAAAGCAAAAGTTGCGACCACAGGTGATGATGCGCGAGAAGGATTAACTGCTGTGTTATCGGTTAAAGTCAGAGATCCGAAGTTTTCATCACAAACAAAAGATAAGCTTGTTTCATCTGAGGTAAAATCTGCGGTAGAGTCAGTCGTTGGTGAAAAGCTCCATGATTATTTGATGGAAAATCCTTCTTTCGCTAAAGCTATCGTAGGCAAGATGTTAGAGGCTGCCAGAGCGCGGGAAGCTGCAAGACGGGCACGTGATATGACACGTCGCAAAGGCGCATTAGATATCGCTGGTCTTCCTGGAAAATTGGCAGATTGTCGTGAAAAAGACCCTGCAAAAAGTGAATTGTACATCGTCGAGGGTGACTCTGCGGGTGGTTCTGCCAAGCAAGGCCGTGATAGACACTTTCAGGCAATTTTACCTTTAAAGGGTAAAATTTTGAACGTTGAAAAAGCACGTTTTGATAAAATGTTAGCTTCTCAAGAGGTGGCTACTTTAATTACAGCTTTGGGTTGCGGTATCGGTAAAGAAGATTACGATCCTGAAAAAATTCGTTATCACCGCATTATTATCATGACCGACGCCGACGTGGACGGTTCACATATTCGTACTTTGTTGTTGACCTTCTTTTATCGTCAAATGCCAGAGCTCATTAGCCGTGGTTATATTTACATTGCCCAACCGCCACTTTATAAAGTTAAAAATGGAAAGCAAGAGCAATATGTCAAAGATGATGACGCTTTAGAAGCTTATTTATTACAACAGGCTCTAAATGACTCATCGCTTATACCAGGTGCTGGTTTGCCGCCTATCATGCCACAAGGCTTGGAATTATTGGTTAAGAAGTTTTACCGCTTTAAAAAGTTAGTCGAAAGACATCAATTAACTTATCCAGAAATTCTTTTGCGTCAAGCTGTTGCATTGCCTCTTTTAGAAATTGAGGATTTGCATGATGAAAGCAAGGTGAAAAACTGGGTTGAAAAGCTCAAACAAAATTTCAGCAATAATCCATTGGCATGGCAAAATTATGATATTGAGGTTTATAATCATCCTGAATTGAATATTTACTTGCCCAGAGCCCATCATGAGCAACACGGATTACGTACCGCTTACACGTTTTCAAAAGAATGGTTCATGAGCAAAGATTATAAAGAGCTTTGTGCCATCGCCGAAGAACTAGGAAATATCCTAGCGCAAGGAGCAAAAATTTGTCGGGGTGAAAAATCTTCTGAAATTGAAGATTTTCAACAAGCAGTCAATTGGTTGATGGATGAAGCCAAAAGAGGCCAAAATATTCAGCGCTATAAAGGTCTTGGTGAGATGAATCCTGATCAATTATGGGAAACCACCATGGATCCTATGTCCAGAAGAATGTTACAGGTGACCATTGAGGATGCTGTTGCAGCCGATCAAATTTTTACATGTTTGATGGGTGATCAAGTCGACCCACGTCGTGAATTCATTGAAAGCAATGCATTATCTGCCCGTAATATTGACGTTTAATATATTCCAATAAGATGGCTTGTTTGATTATTAAGTCAAACAAGCTATATCTCCATCAAAAAGATATAACTTAAGTTAGAAAATAATCAATTTTTTTAATAACCAAGAAGAAGTTTTTAAGTTTGTGGTGTTTTGATATTTATCGATTGATAAAAAAAGAAAAAGCGATTAAGAGACCGCTGCATCCTTGCAGCCATTCTATCCATCGCTTCAAAAGTGACATCCTGTCTGACAAATCCTTGTCTTCAACAACTTTCCCTATGTGTTTAGAATAACCCTTTATTGTGTTTATCGCTAGTATCAATAACTGAATGATTTGTAAGACATGTCTTATAGATGGGTAGTATTTTGACGTAAGTTTGCTTTTTTTATGGGCACTATTGGTGGCAAGGCCGCTGGCCCATAAAGTAAGATTGAATAAGTGTTATTATCTAACGGGCGTGAGCATGCCCTCTAAATGGTTTTCAATTGCTAAAGGCTCTTCGCCAGGTAAATTAGAAAACATACTGAAACCTGATATCTCTAAAGGAGTGGCCCCATTAACGTCTTCAGCACGGGGTCGCTTACGAGGCGGTGTTGCAAAAGCTCGCTCATCAGCTGGATTACCTTCATTTTCTGCGGGTGATAAAGGATTTTGGACAGCTGCGCTGATTGTTTGACCTACAAGGGCAGCAGTTTCCCTAATCACTTCTCCTTGTAATTCTTCAGACAACTGGGCTCCTTTAACTCTTCTGTGACCCGGTGGGGAATTGAAAGCGCCTGATGAAAATTGGTACTCGAATCTATCTGTAGCATCAAGCGTTAGGGCAAATCCACCCCATTCAGAACGTTTTGTTGTTTTACATTTTTGTTCATATAAAAATTCATGTGCAGATTTTTCATCTAAAATATTTTTCCAACCAAGCCTTGGTACATGGCCCTCGCTTAACAAAGTATTCATGACGCCAAGTTCTGTGGGAGTAATGGCCCTGATGACTTTCAGATTCTCATCGAGATATGTGCCAGCCTCTGCTAATCCTAAAGCATTAAGTTCAAGCGATACTTTTTGAGGGATGCAGGGTGAAAATACCATGTCTCTGGTCACTTTATGAATTAAACCGACCATAGGTTTTTCGCGGTTTGCAAAAATTAAATTTTTTTCATCTTCACTAATTGGCATAATAAATAACTCTTGTTTGAATAAATTAGAGTGAATATTTTAAAAATGTTTGCAGAGAATAGTATATCATAAATATGATTAAAATGTAATCAAGTAAGTCTTTAAGGCGTGGATAAGAATGATGGGCTGATGTTTGATTTGATTGGCTCCCCTTAGTTAAGTATATTCCGAACTCATAAGAATTGCATTTTATATAGTGAGATACACAAATTGAACAATATGTGAATAACTATTGATATTCTAGTAAAATAAATGTACAATATAAGGCAAGTTATTGTATATAAAAAGTCGCGGAGAAAATATGTTACAACGAAATGATCTTATCGGAAATGAAGTTAGTGTGTCAAAGTTTCT
>DHHZ01000090.1 GCA_002403515.1 Legionellales bacterium UBA4759
AAAAATTTGCGACAGAACCAAATTTACTCGTATTGGCCTGGGACGAAAGACCGAAGGTTTTCTATAAGATTGGGTTTAAAGCTTTCAACTCGAGAGTATGTTCAAAGTATCCAATGATAGAAATTAAGCCAAATCTAAACTTTTAAACTTTTGGGCATATGGATATGTTTCACATGAGGATTGGCATCATGATGTTGCAAGAAACTTAAATCCAGCAGCCATATTCATGAGTTGGGGGGTTGTCTTCAGTAAATACAACAATAAACTGATTCATGAAAGGCACGCCTTATTTTTTTAGCTCGTAAAAATTTTTTCGTGAAAATCAAAATTTAAGCTAATGACCGTTTTTTTCCATGTTCGTCAATTGCAACATAAACAAATTCACCCATGGCCGCTTTCTGTGTTTCATCGCTATCAAATTTTTCTATCCAAACTTCAATGGCTAATTGTATAGAGGTATTTCCTTTTTTTAATAACTCCACATAACAGCTGACCAAATCACCCACCTTAACAGGTGCAATAAATTCTAGATTTTTAATGGCAACAGTAACCGCACGACCACGAGAGATTTTTTTGGAAATAATGCCACCGGCCAAATCCATTTGTGACACCAGCCATCCACCAAAAATATCACCATTTGCATTGGTATCTGCTGGCATGGCTAGTGTCTGTAAACTCAAAATCCCTTTGGTTTGTGTCATATCCAGTCCTTATTGTTTTAATTTTGCAAATGCAAGCTCCATTGCAGAAGGTCCAATTGCTGGTTTCTTTTCAGCAGATTTAGGTGCTTTGGGTTTGGTGATTTGTTTCTGAGGTGCTTTTGACTCAGATTTAATGACCACAGGTTTTTTCTTGGTTTTTTCTGAATGCAAACGAAGACTTAGTCTTTTTTGTTTTTCGTCATAGTTTATCCATTCAACAACAACCGTTTCACCAGGTTGAAAAATCAAATTTAAATCATTGATAAAACAATCGCCAATGGCTGAAATATGCACCAAACCCTCGGTATTTTCGCCCAAATCAACAAAACAACCATAGTTCATGATCTTTTGAATAGTGCCTAAAAAGCGAGTGCCTTCAGGAATTTGATTCATTTGTTTTTTAAATGAAGCATCAAAGTGATGAATGCTTTTTTTACGCTCTTGCTGATTCATCAGGATATTTTGAATACGCAATAAACGGTCTTGCCCCCATTGATCAAGAAGTTTGGTTTCATGGATGGCATGAGAAATTTTTGAAGCATCTGTGAGTAGTTCTTGGAGATTGCATTTTTCATGTTGCAAAATGCAATCAATGAGTGGCTTATCTTCTTCAAGAAAACCAAAACTTATGTCATCTTGACCCATTCTCATAAAAGCTGCAATATGGGCATAAGCATGAGAGTCTTTATTCAAAAGCTCTTGAATTTGTTTATGATCATGGATGTTGTCAGTCTCTCGAGCTTTGATTAATTTATCGATGTCTTGGGGTTGTAATTCATCGATGAGTTCAAAAAGATATCGAGGACTATGATTTACATCGATGCCTTCAATTAATAATATTTCTTGTAAAAGTGAGCGCCATAAATGCCGAAGTTTCTCTTTCGGTAAGCTTCTTAAAATGGGATGTAAAAATTGCTCAGGTTGGCAGTTTGTCCAAAATGGCCATGGATTTTGAAGAAATTGCGGTGCTTTTGCCACGTCTTCAATACTAGGTGCCTTTTTTTCCAAATGAGTAAACATCGGGGTTAGGCGATGAGATATCAAATGAAGCTGCCAATTTAAATCCGGGTAACGTGCTTTAATTAACTTCAACATTTTATGAATGGATTTTCTGGTTTCAAATTGAACCAACCAACCCATGTGTTCAATGGGATAGCGGGTTAAAACTTTAACTATTTCGGCTATGCCTTGCTCCATATCATAGTCTGGCGCATGAGGATACAAGGTAAAGTCTTTAAGAACTTGGCCTTTGGGGTCAATTAAAACCACCATCACGCCAGCTTTGCCATGAGGGAAAAACATTAAAATATGTTTTTCACCGATGGTTTTTTGCATCAAAATTTGGCGCCATTGTGTTTCAACAATAGGCAGGAGCTGTTCGACAGCTTGGTCATAACTCATGGCTAAAATATCGCGATAGATTCTTGGCTGAAAGTAAGCACGAATGGCCAGATGGATAGTTTCAGCAATCCAAGAGTCGGCTGCACGATTTTGATTTTGCCAAGATAAATGTTGTGAAATGAGGAAAAACATCCATTCAGGCTGTTGTTTGTATTCAAAATTCGCCTCAATATGCCCATTTTTTTTCGCATGCCAGAATTTTAAAAATAAGACAGGGTCAATTTTTTTGATGAGGGTATTTGCAGGCCATTCGGCAATTAATGCCTTGGCTTGTTCATTATTTTTATTGCATGCTGCAAGCAGGATTTGACCATGTTCCCACAGATTTTTTCGGATGTTGTGCAGCAACTTGGCATCATTGAACCAATGAATAGCCAATACATATTGCATCGCGGCTTTTGCTTCAGTGACATCAACCTCACCCAGTGAAGTTATCACATCGTCAGGTGACTGGTTTGGATTCGATACCAGGTCTTTGGCAAGACTCAAAAGTTTTTCAATTTCAAATGTTTTTAAATGGCTGGGATATTCCACCTGATTTTTCAATAAAACATCAAAAGGGTAAAATTTATCTTGCAAGGCCATGAAAGCATGAATATCTTCTTGAGGAGCAAGGCTTGTTAAATACTCGTATTCTTTTTTAAATTGATAAGCTTTTTGCCATTGTTGCCCACTTAACCCCTGCGCATGATTTAATGCAAAAAGTTTGAGGTATGGTATGAGCTGTGTTTTATCAAGTGCTTCATCACAAGCTTTGGCTTGTATTTCTGTAAGACCTGTAATTTGGGACATTAAGTTCAATTTTTCATTTTGAGCTGCTTTCGCCATTTGTTATAACAATCCTATTCTACGGTAACTGATTTTGCTAAGTTGCGGGGTTGATCGACATCGGTTCCTTTTGCGACAGCAACATAATAAGCCAAAAGCTGCATCGGTATGCTGTAAATAATAGGAGCAATTATCTGCGAGCATTCTGGAACAGTAATAATTTCTACTTGTTCGCCAAATTCATTTTGAGGCCAAGATGGGTCTGCAAAGACGATAATTTTTCCACCACGAGCCTGAACTTCTTGAACATTAGAGTGTAGTTTTTCTATCAAATCATCTTTGGGTGCAATCACCACAACAGGCATGTTGTGATCAACCAGCGCCAATGGGCCATGTTTGAGCTCTCCTGCTGGATAAGCCTCTGCATGGATGTATGATATTTCTTTTAATTTTAACGCACCTTCCATGGCCACAGGGAAATTTATCCCTCGGCCTAAAAACAAAGTATGCTGTTTTTGCACAAATTTTTGTGCAAAGCTTTGGATGATGTTATCCAAACTCAGGGTTTTTTCAGCAATTGTACTGACATTTTGCAATTCTTTACAAATCATCTCTGCTTGATCATCAGTTGATAGAGCTGCTGTTAGCATGAGTAAGGCTAATAATTGCGTGGTAAATGCCTTGGTTGAGGCAACACCAATTTCGACACCTGCGCGTGTGAGGAATGCACTTTTGGATTCTCGAACCAAGGTGCTGCTGGCAACATTACAAATGGCTAAGCTGGATAAATAATTCAGGTCATTGGCTTTTCTTAATGCTGCTAATGTATCTGCTGTTTCGCCAGATTGAGAAATGGTAATGAGCAATGTATTGGGTTTAACAATCACTTTGCGATAGCGGTATTCACTGGCAACCTCAACATGTACAGCAATATTGGTATAGGTTTCAAGCCAGTATTTTGCGATAAGTCCAGCATGATAACTGGTTCCACAGGCAACAATATGAATTTGCTCAATTTGAGGCAAAATTTCATTGAGTTCAATTCCAAAGCTTGCGCGTAAAATATTGGGATTGTTGATGCGGCCCAATTGAGTTTCTGCAAGAACTTGAGGTTGTTCAAATATTTCTTTGAGCATGAAGTGACGATAGTTTCCTTTAGAAACAACGATGGCATCATCATTGAGCGGATGCAATTCGCGCTCAACCAAGTCACCATTTTTATTGTAGACATTACACATGCTAGAGGTCAGATGAACGACATCACCTTCTTCAAGAAATGAAACATTTTGTGCAAATGAGCGCAGCGCCAAGGGGTCAGATGCAATAAAGTTCTCACTAACACCGCGTCCGATGACCAAAGGGCTGCCCTGACGAATGGCAACCAATTCTTCAGGATGATGAATATGTACTGCGCCAATAGCAAAAGCACCTTTCATTTGTTTTGATGCTTGCTGTACAGCCATGAGAAGAGATTGTGTTTGTTGGTAGTGATGATGAATTAAATGAGCGGCAACTTCGGTATCGGTTTCAGATTCAAAATTATAGCCTTTTTCAGTTAGCGAATGACGAAGTTCTTGATGATTTTCAATAATGCCATTATGAACGATGGCCAACTGATGTTCTGACAATAAGGGATGGGCATTGTGTTCGGCCGGGCGACCATGTGTGGCCCAGCGAGTATGGGCAACGCCTAAAAAGCCAGGTATGGGGTGATGTTGGGCTTTATTGATGAGCGCTTGAACTTTACCTTCGGTGCGAAGTCGCTTAATTTGACCATCATTGCTAATCGTTACAAGACCAGCAGAGTCATAGCCACGATATTCTAATCGTTTAAGACCTTCTAATAAAATAGCACTGATGTCACGTTGGGCAATAGCGCCAATGATGCCGCACATACTTACTCCTCATTTTTTTCATATTGCACATTATAAACCAACATGGTGTATGATTAATAGTGGTCTTTTTTCATAACTCTGGCGCGCTCCCTTTGCCATTCTCTATCTTTAATAGCCGCACGTTGGTCGTGAGTTTTTTTGCCTTTGGCGAGCGCAATTTTGGCTTTAACCCATTTACCGCGCCAGTAGAGGCTAAGCGGTATGAGGGTATAGCCTTCTCTTTCGACGTAACCTATCCATTGTTTAAATTCATGGGCATGGACGAGTAGTTTGCGATTTCGCAAAGGATCTGGATGAATATGCGTAGAGGCTGTGGGTAGCGGTTGAATTTGCGCACCAAAAAGCCATGCCGCTCCATTTTTCAATAGAACGTAACTATCTACCAATTGAACTCTGCCAGCTCTTAGGCTTTTGACTTCCCATCCCTCAAGAACCAAGCCGACTTCCCACTCTTTTTCAATGGTGTATTCGAAACGGGCTTTTTTATTGTAAATAATTTCGCCGCCTGAGGATTTCTCTTGTTTTGCCATAGTTTCTTAATACCTATAATGAAAATCTTGTTGAATATTTTCTCAAAATTTTTATAAAAGAAAAACATCTTGCTCTTGACTATGAACGTTTGCATGCACAAAATGAGGTTGAACTTTCAAAAGGATCATTGAATATGACAGCAACCACGAAATTATTTGTTTTAGATACCAATATATTAATGCATGATCCAAATGCAATCTTTCGATTTCATGAACATGATATTTTTATTCCAATGGTAGTTTTAGAGGAATTGGATAAACACAAAACTGGTTTATCTGAGGTTTCTAGAAACGTTCGTCAAACTAACCGTATGTTAGATGATATACTAAGTCAATACAAACCTGAAGATATTCCGAATGGAATTCCTTTGAATTCTCAATTGCTAAACTCTAAAAATCAACTGCCTCTAGGCAATTTGTATCTTCAAACAGATTTATTAGATGACACACCACCTGGCATGTTGCCAGGACAAAAAGCTGACAATCATATTCTTGGGATTGCATTAAGTTTACAAAAAAAATATCCACAACGTGAAATTATTATTGTTTCAAAAGATATTAATTTAAGAATTAAAGCAACAATTCTTGGTATTTTAGCCGAAGACTATTATAATGATAAAGTTTTAGATGATGTCAGTCTTTTACACAACGGTTTGCATGCTTTACCCAGCAATTTTTGGGATGCAAACAGTGATAATGTAGAAGCTTGGCAAGTTCAAAATCAGATTTTTTATAAAATTATTGGTGAGCATACCCAAGAATGGCAACCCAATGATTGTTTGTTGAGTGAAGACGGTTCTTTTAAGGCTATTGTCAAAGAAGTCAATCCCAATGAAGCGCTGATCAAATTGGCAAAAGATTATTTTGTAGATAAAAATGCCGTGTGGGGTATTACAGCAAAAAATCATGAACAAAATTTTGCATTAAATTTGCTACTTGATCCTGATATTGATTTTGTAACTTTACAAGGACCAGCAGGTACAGGTAAAACACTGTTAACCATAGCCGCTGGTTTAACCCAAGTTTTTGATCATAATATTTATAATGAAATTATTATGACCAGGGTCACGATTCCTGTGGGTGAAGATATTGGCTTTTTGCCAGGAACAGAAGAAGAAAAAATGACACCTTGGATGGGTGCATTGATGGATAACTTGGAAGTTTTGCATGGTCGACAAGATGGTGGAGCATTTGGTCGAGTAGCAACTGAAGATTTGTTACGTAATAAAATAAAAATTCGTTCATTAAACTTTATGCGCGGAAGAACTTTTCAGAAACGTTTTATTATAATTGATGAGGCACAAAACCTGACTTCAAAGCAAATCAAAACATTAATTACCAGAGCGGGTCCCGGAAGTAAAATTATTTGTCTTGGGGATATAAAACAAATTGATACCCCTTATTTATCGGAGACAAATTCTGGTTTAACCTTTGCGGTTCATCGCATGCGAGAGTGGCCACACAGTGCCCATATGACTCTTTCACGCGGCGAGCGCTCAAGATTGGCGCAATATGCGGCTGAAAATTTGTAAGGAGTTTTAAATGACACAAACAGCGATTACTTATGATGATGTTTTATTAGTTCCAGCTTACAATCATCATGAATCCAGACGAGTGGTCGATATATCTAGTACAGACCGCCTGGGAAAATTATCATTAAATTTACCGATTATTTCGGCAAATATGGACACCATTACTGGCAGTAAAATGGCAAATTTCATGTCCAGTAAAGGGGCTATTGGTGCATTGCATCGATTTATGACTATTGATGACAATGTGAAAGAATTTAAAGCATGTACGGGTCCTGTTTTCGTTTCAGTTGGTTGTTCGAGCGCTGAACTTGAGCGTGCTGAAGCTCTAAGAGATGCTGGTGCACAATATTTTGTGATTGACGTGGCTCATGCGCATGCCAAATACGTTGGTAAAACTTTAAAATCTTTAAGAAGATTAATTCCTGAACAATGCATCATGGCAGGTAATGTTGCAACCTATGCGGGTGCCGATTATTTAGCATCTTGTGGTGCTGATATTATTAAAGCCGGTATTGGCGGTGGTTCGGTTTGTTCTACCCGCATCAAAACAGGTTTTGGTGTTCCAATGTTAACTTGTATTCAAGATTGCGCTCGTACTGATCGCTCAATTGTAGCTGATGGAGGAATTCGTACCGCAGGTGACGTTGTGAAAGCCTTGGCATTTGGTGCAGATTTTGTGATGATCGGTGGCATGTTGGCGGGTACTGAACCAACACCTGGTAAAATTATCACCAAAGAAAATGGACACAAAGTCAAAGCATATCGCGGCATGGCATCCAAAGAAGCTCAAGAAGATTTTATTGGACAAATGCATGAATGGAAAACTTCCGAAGGTGTACAAACAGAAGTGCCTTACCGTGAAATGGCTGATGAAATCATTGCCGATATTATTGGTGGATTACGTTCAGGTTTAACTTATGCAGGTTCTAGCCGTATTAAAGAACTACAACGTAAGTTAAATTATTACATCATCACACCAGCAGGTCGACATGAAAGTTTACCTCACAAAACTTTGGATAAATAATTAAATTTTACGGTGAATTATGTCTGTTTTGAAAAATTTGCACGTGGTCATTCTTGCTGCTGGTCGTGGCACAAGAATGAAAACCAATCGACCCAAATTACTGCACAAACTGGCCGGTCAGTCTATGCTCAAACACGTTGCAGATACTGCATTGGCTTTAGGTGCTGAGGGCGTCCATGTTGTAGTGGGTCATAAAGCAGAGCAAATTCGCCATCTCCACGCTGATTTAGCCGTGAATTGGGTGGAGCAAGAGCAGCAAATGGGTACGGGGCATGCTGTTATGCAAGCCATGCCTTTTATACCTGATGATGCAAAAGTTGTGATTTTATCTGGCGATGTACCACTAACCCAACTCGATACGCTACGAGCCTTAAGCGCAGTAGATGCGCAGATGGTTCTTTTGGTTGCAAAAGTAGCAAATCCTTATGGTCTCGGGCGAATTTTACGAGATGCCAATGGACAAATCGTGCGGATTATCGAAGAAAAAGACGCAACGGATGAACAAAGAAAAATCCAAGAAATTTATACCGGTATTTGCTGTGTGAATGCCTCAGATTTAAAAAAATGGTTGCCGCAATTATCAACCAATAATGCCTCAGGCGAATATTACCTCACAAAAATTATTGAGTTTGCGACCCAGGAATCAAAAAAAATTGCCAGCATTGAACCTCAGAATCTTTTTGAAATTCAGGGGGTGAATACTTTATCTCAATTGAATCAACTCGAGCGTAATTGGCAGTATTTTTTGGCGCAAAAGTTAATGGAAGAGGGTGTGCAGCTTGCTGACGCGACCCGAATTGACATTCGCGGACAACTTGAGTGTGCCTCCGATGTGGTGATTGATGTCAATGTGGTTTTTGAAGGCCAGGTTTCTATCGGTGCTGATTCTGAAATTGGCCCCAATTGTGTTATTAAAAATAGCGTGATTGGCCAAAACGTGGTGATAAAAGCCAATTCTGTATTAGAAAATGTGGTTATTGAGGAACACTGTGAAGTGGGACCTTTTGCGCGTTTAAGACCTGGAACGCATTTGTCTAAGCATTGTAAAATTGGAAATTTTGTTGAGACCAAAAATACTTCTTTTGATGAACATAGTAAAGCCATGCATTTGTCTTATTTAGGTGATGCTAAAATTGGTAAACATGTGAATATTGGTTGTGGAACCATTACATGCAATTATGATGGTGTGCATAAACACCAGACAATCATTCAAGATCATGCCTTTATTGGTTCAGATACGCAATTGGTCGCACCTGTGGTTGTTGGTGAGGGGGCAACGATTGGCGCAGGGACCACATTAAGAGATGATGCGCCCGAACAAGCGCTGACCTTAACACCCAGTCGACAAAGAAGTATCCTCGGTTGGAAACGAAAAACTAAAGAAAATAGCTAAAAGATAAGGGACTCCAGGCAGTCCCTTTTTTCTAGGCGACTTGAATGGCAGTCGTTGCAATTACATCCTACCCTCGTTATACTTTTTTGTATAATTTTATACAAGGATTTTCAATGAAAAAAGGAATGGGATTGCTTTGGGTTCTATTGGCCAACAGCGTTTATGCATCACCCCCATGGCACTCCAGTAATATTGGCACAAATTTCATGTGGACTATTGCAGGTGGTCCTGCATGGGCCTCTAGTGGCCAACCTCAGTCAATGACTAATATTTCTGGCACTGCTGTCGTCAATTCTTCTTCAAGTGATCATCAAGCTGCAATTGGTGTTGGAGAGTTATTTTTAGGGGTTTATAAAGAATTAAATAATGCTGTGCAGGGGCAATTGGGTGTTGAGATTGCTTATGGCGGCAATGTGGGGGTATCTGGCACAATATCCAATGTGAGTTACTCATACAAAGTTTATCAAACACGCGTTGCCGTAAAAGGTAAATTAGTACTCAATGATTTGCCCATGAGTTCTTTAATTCAACCTTATGTATCAGCTGGTTTGGGTGAGGGATTTAACAATTCTATAAACTACTCCTTAAATCCCCCCACCGCTAATCAAACCTATCCATTGTATAGCAATAAGTCGGTTCAATCATTGACTTATACCGCAGGTGGTGGTATTCAAATACCATTTTCGCCTTTTATGCAAGTTGGTATAGGTTATGAGTATGCCAATTGGGGCAAGTCTGGATTGGGTAGTGCTTCTGGGTTTCCAGCCCTTCCTGAGCCAGCTGTGCAGAATATAAACATCAATACTCTATTGGTTTCATTGAGTTATACCGCTTAGAGAATAGATAAAAATTCACGATTGTTTTCTGCATTGACCAGTTCTTGTTCTAAGGTTTTGAGGCGAATAGTTGAATGATGCTCACAAGTTTCAAAACCCTCTTTGATATGTTTACTAATGACAAATTTTGCCAATTCATAATACATGGAATGCTGTGTCATATCATAAGGTTTTGTATGGGTCGTTTCATTCTTTGTTTGAATGGATGAAATGTATTTGATTTGTAATTCTTTTTTGAAAAAGCGTCCAATTTCATAAATTTTTTGCGATGTGAAATCATGATGGGTTTCATGATATTCTTCATTCAAACTAGAGAGGATGTGATCAAAACTGCTTGACCAAGGAAACAAATAATTTTCTTCAGCCATGATATGTTCTTGACATAAAAAATGCCCCAGACATTTTAAACGAAAATGTGCCAGTAATTTTCTATCATTCAACCAGTCTTTGAATGTCAGAAGGATATCTTGCTCTGCCGATAAATCTTGGCTGTAAATATGAATTTGATTTTTGATGTCACTAAAGAAATACATCCAATAATATTTATCTAAACGCCAAATAGGTAAATTTTTAATTTTGTCATAGAAAATTAAAAATTGATTAAGGTTCTCATGTAGCTTTTGAATATTAGATAAGGTTTTTTCTTTTTCTAAATTTCTTATGGCTTTTTGGACGGCTTTATAAGTTTTTAAAGCGTCAGGAAAAAGCTTTAACATCATTTTGTTAAAGATACGCCCCAACCATCGAATGGGAAACAAAAAGAAAGTGATAATATCTTGCAGATAAGGGGATTCTATCCAGGTGGATGATTTCTTATCCAGGAATTTTTTGAAACTCTTAGAGTGACTTAAAACTTTATCTTGAGAGCTAGACAGCTTAATAATATTACTTAAATTTTCCTCAAACTGACTCCAGTAAAATAATAAATTTAAACTATCAAACCAATAATCTGGCCTTAAATAAGATTGCTTTTTTTGCATCTGATGAAGTTTTCTAGCACTTAACAAGGTCTCATAAAAAATTTGAAAATTATTTAAGTTAGGTTCTTTGATAAATATTTCCCATGCTTGATGCAAATAATTTCCGATTAAATAAGCCGGTGGATTTAACCAACTGAGCTGCCATTGAGGCGGCCTAGGCGGTGTTAATTTAATCAGTTGCTTGTAATCAATTTCAAAAAATATCTGTGAACTTATAGAGCTTAAGTTTGCAGGTGTTTTGGAAATGGGAGCATGTGTAAAAAAAGCATGAGTTTTTAAATCAGGATTGGTGACCTGGCGCCAATGAGTCGCAAGCTTTAATTGAGTTTTAAAATCATCAGAAATAGAGGGTTTACAAGCAATTTCATGATTGGCCAATATGAGTTTTGTTTTATTCCAAATACGAATTACCCAGTCGATGTGTTCTTCATTTTTGATGTCAAACTCATTGGAAAAACTTTTCCATTCAGAAATAAAAATTTTCAAAAGATAATGTTCATAGACAGGAATATTAAGAGGGTCCTCGAGAGTCTGGTGCAAATGTTCCTGAAGCTGAGTCCAACACCACAATCGCAATTGCTCTTTTGCCCTTTGGTTAATCAAGGTTTTGATTTTAAATTTTTGAACTTGGGCCTTGTATGATGTGAGTGTATGTGTAGATACATTAGTAAGCTTAAGTCGTTTGGTTTTTTCAAGGACTTCTTCGATATTTAATATGGAGACAATTTCTCCTTTTGCTCCGGCTCGGGCAGGTCTGCCATTTTGTTGAGTTTCAACACGTTCATTGTCTTCCAAATGAGTTTTAATCGCCAATAATCCTTTTTTATGTAAAGGAATGATATCGATACCACGGCCTAAAATGGATGTGCCTATGGTAATACAATTTTGTCGACCAGCATGATGAGTAGCGTTTTTATTATAAAGCCAATTTTCTCTTTCAGCTTGAGATTCTTGTCCGGTAATCAGAAAACAAGTTTTATGGCTTAAAAGAGATAAATGTGTATAAATCTCATAGGATGCCGCAATGTTTTCGCAAAAAATCAAAATGGGTTGGTCTTTTTGAGTAACAAAGTTTTTAAGTTGTTTGAGCTGCTCTTTGTGATTAACTGCAAGTATAGTGCCTAAAAAACCCAGTTTTTTGGGTTTATACCGTCCAATTCGGATGGATTGAGCTTCAAAAATTTTGGTTAATTCATTCAGTTCTATCACCTTACCATTAGAGCCACTCAGTCCTGTAAAGTGGGTAATATTTTTATAATCAAATGGGTTTAAATACGCACAGGTTTGTGAAAGAGGTGGAATATAAAATTTGATTTTTTTGGTATGCTCAAGCCGTTTCGCAAGACATTGGGTTAAGCCGTCTAAACCAAAGTGAAATCCAAAAAAAGGTTTTTTATCCAGATAGGGGGTGATTTTATACAGCAAAGTATCAGGTGTTTGAATTTTTTGTAAAATATAAAATTGATTTTCATATTTAATATAATGTTTAGACAAGATACTGCCTGAGATTAAGTTTTTCCATGAGAGTCCTTGATAATTGATTTGGCGTATCTGTTTTGTTTTTTCAATATCGTGTTTATATTTCTCTAGGAGATATTGGTGTGCTAGTAACAACCATTCATCAGCAGTAAATTGTTGGGAGCTAGAATAAAATCTATCAACAAATTGATTGATATCATCAAAAATCCATGGGCAGTTGACCATTTCTGAAATAGGATTCACGATTGCCATAGGTCTATTTTGGTCAAGGATTTCGTCGACCTCATCGGCAATCATATCAAATTTTTTGTTTTGAAATGTTTGACTCAAGGCATTGAAAATTTGAAAGTTCAGTTGCGATGTGTAAAAAATTCCACCCGATTGGATTTGTTCAAGATCATCAAATTCCTTGAGGATATGGCAAGGGCACTCTAACAATTGAAAAAAAGTTCGGTGTCTTTTTTGATAAAAATCTTGAAAAACCAATTGATCATTTGCGGTTCTGACAATGACGATATTATTTTCTTTACGATTGTATTTTAAAACAGCCAGTAAGGCATTGATAATACTTTTGCCCTCGCCAGTATCAATTTCAAAAATGACATTGTGATTTCCATATTCTAAGGACAATAGTAGGCAAAGAATTTGGGTTGGATAGACTTGCTTTTTTAGAGCTTTAAAATAAAGCGAAATAATAATACCAATGAACTGGTTTTCTAAATCAATGGAGTGTGCGATACCTGTCATCAATTGGTCTTTGATACGTTGATACTGTTCTAGTAATTCACTCATGCTTTGAAAATTACTATAGTTGAGAAAATTTAAAATATGTTGTAGTCGTTGTAATAAATAATCTTTCTTGGTTTTATTCCAATCAATATTGCCCGTGTGAAATTCTATTTCTTTGATGAACTCTTGAAGATTTTCGATATTAAATGAGACTATCCCTGGCTGAGGTTGTGGATGAGGCCATCTATCAAAATTATTTAACTCTTGTAAAAGTTGCGCATCATCTGGCGACATATCTAACCATCGATTTAAATTTGCAACGGAAGGCCTAATTGGGCTTTGCCACATCTTCCAAGCTTTTTTTGCAAGAATAGATTTGGGGTTTTCCTGCGGAGGCGGCGCCTGGGTGATGGCTTTTTTAACAGGTATTTCTTTTGCCCATAACTTCAAGAGATTTGGGATAATTTGTCTTGGATTACTCAATTGGCTTTGTATAATTTGCAAATACGATAGAGCTTTTGGTTGGGTAATTGCTACAGGCCTTTGAATTTTTTCCACTGGGGTTAATGGGTAGGTCTTTTGCCAATCCAAAGGTAAATGAGAAATTTTTTGAATTAAATTTAAAATTTCTTCGAGACTAGAGCTTTCATCTTCAATGATTATTTCAAGCCATGGAAAGCCTATTTCTTTTTGCAAAATGTTAAAAATAGTTGGGATATTAGGAAGATGCGTGTGTAAGTTGCTAGATAGTAAGATTTTTTCTACCAGTTTTATCCAATTTTCATTATTTCTTTGGGTTAATAGGTGTTGAATTTTGCTCAAAACATTGGTGACGTGGGGAAGCAGATGTGCATCCTTGATATCAGTCAAAGCAATCAGTTGATGACGAGCATCAATTTGAATCTTTTCAAAAATAGTTGAAAATTGATCAAAGTTAAAAGTTTGTCCTGTTTTTAAATAATGCTCAATGGCATATTCAAGTAATAGTTCAAATGCAGAGTTTTGAGCTATTTCTGATTTAAAATCTTTGGCAATTTGCTTGAGGGTGAATGACCAATTGGGGTGGTCAATTTCTCCGTTAAAATTTAATTTTTGCGGAAACTTTGATTTTGCTTTGAGTATTTTTGCCAAAGCCGTTGTTAAATTGGGTATATCAATTAATTTTTCAATGAGCTCAAAACAAATTCTCCAATGTGTGCTGGCATATGCCTGGCCATGGATGAGTTGGTGCTTGCTACATATTTCCCAGATATCCTCAGGTTGGATATTTTTTTTAAGCAAAGTATCAGCAATTTTAGGCCATTCTTGATTGACGTATTCTATGACTTTTATTCGTTGAAAAAATTGTTCGATAGAATGTTCATTCAGCTGAATTTTTCCTAAAAATTCAAGCAAATGCCCATGTGCGTCTGGTTCCAGTTTTTGAGGAATTTGGACTGAAATCTTTTGAATTAAGTTGCCATTCATGACATTTTCAAGAATAGATTCTTCGGGCTTGGTCTGGCTTAAGATTAAAAGAATTTCTTTATTAAAATACGAAGCAATGCCAACCTTAGCCAATTCATCAAATTTTTTGGTCATGATGGTGAATAAATCACGAAAGGTACTGGTCGGCTCAGCCAAAGAGGGGTCGAATAATGAAATTACTGTGCCATTGTAGCCCATTAAAATACTGGATAAATGATCGTGTAACGTTTTTTCAGTAAATTCATGGATGAGGCGGTCCAAATGTGTAAATTCTTGAAATAAGCTTTCAAAATTTAACTCAGAGGTTTCTTCTTCGAATGCTTGAATCAGTGAATTAATGCTTGAAATATGCGTTTGAATTTTAGTTAACTCAACCACCAGTTTTTCTTGGATACACTGTTTAAAAGAGGGCTGAATTAAGCCCAAAGAAAATACTTTGATAGCATCATTAGAAAAACACTCTAAAACATAGTGAAGACCTTTTAACATGTCTTTCAAAGTGTTCATCACCAAAGTCCATTGAGTGGCTTTTTGAAAATATAAAAATGGATTTTCAGGAAAATGAAGATTTAATGTCTCTTCAGTTTGGGTACTTAAATTCGCATCTGTAAGGAAATTAAGGATGGTTTGATTACTTGGTTTTGGATGGGTATGCGAGTAACTTAAGAAAATATAAATGACTTTTCTTTGTATATCGCTATTTAGATTCGAAAAGATGGTTGAAATTTCACGAGTGTCTTGGTCTTGAGCAATACATTTGAGTAAACAACTGAAATAAAGTTCTGCTGCGTTAAGAGATTCTAAGCTTGAAATATCAAACTCAACAGGTGCCGGAAGTTTTTGATAAAAATCAACCCAGGGTTGCCAAGGGAACTGACCTGACTGTCTATTCTTGGACAGCCAAATATGATAAAGCGCCAATAGATTTTCAAAATGACTGCTTTGATGCATATTGAAAAAAGTTTTAGATGAAAAACATTCCCCCTCAGGAATGCTTTTCAGGGACTCAAAAATTCTTGTTTGATTTGAAAGATTTTCAAACCATGGAATGATTTGAGAAATTTGTTCATCGTTGAGCAGCGGCTTTAAGCAACATAACCATGCGATAAACTCTGCATGTGGTAAATGTCCATGTATATGGCCGTGAATTCTTTCAAAACTTTGTTCTTTGTTGTCATCTAGGTTTTTTGCCAGATAGCGATAGGCTTGGTGGAGTGGGTGCCCAGAATCAAGCATTTCAAAACTTACCCATTGATGCCCCTCTTTAATAAGTTGAGAAATGCCTGTGTATTGTGACCAATCTAAGTTGAAAAGAAATTTTAACTGGGTTTTTTTCCATTTTTTATCAACTTGCGAAATTAACTCATGCATATGTAAAGTCATTGCGCTGAAATCCAGGGGGCGATTGATCTCTAACCTTGGAACGCTGGGATAATAATCTTGAGCGACAGTCCAAAATTTTTGAAGCGCCTGTATGCTTTCTATAAATGATAATTCCGTGGTATTAAAAGCATACCAATTCAGCCAGTTGTGAAATAAACTAACCGGCCACGCTGCAATGATATTGATATAAAATTGGCAATTGGGGTGTGCAAGTTCATGAATATTTTGATGTTGCTCAATTCTAAACATGGAGCGACTAAGGTGCTCTAGTTGTTCTTTATCAAGTACTTTCAGTTTATTGAGCAGATAATAAAGCCCTTCATGGCCCATTTTAAAAAATAAAGTATTTAAAATTGGTGGGAAAGCATCTTTAACATTTTTTAAACTTTCATCGGGTTGGCTTACATTGGCAAAAGTCTCGAGAAAGGTCGCCACTTGTTCATTCAAATGATCGGATGCAATCATTTCTTGTGGGCCAATAATGCTTTTAGGTATTTCGGGTAGCCATTGGACAATATCTTCGTGTGGTGATTGTAAAGAAACCTCAGGTAGATAGAGAAGTTCTGGTTTTGGAATAGATTTTACCAAATCACGAAGTCGAATGGTTGGTGTTTGTTTTTGTTTTTGAATTTGTTTTGCAAACCATCTTTTGACAGATTGCTGATAAATTTCCCTTAATTTTTCTTGCAATAAAGGGTGATTCTCAACTTGGATATCAAATAAGATATTGTCTTGGCTTCTCAAGAAATTTAATAATGTGAAAGGAATAATTTCTTGACTGACTGTAATTTTTACAGGAATTGAAAACAATTGATTTGGGGCGTGGAGTTCGATGAGCTCGATGATTTGATGGAATTCAAATAGTAGTTTTTTATAATCTTCACAATTAAAGGATTCAAAACGATTTCCTGCATGAGGTATAAACTTTTTTAATTCAATTTCACAATAAATCACTGCAAAAACCCTTGGTAAGCCTTAAAAATCGAGAGCATTATATCAAAAAACAGGGCAATATGCATTAATTTTTTATTTAATTGCTTTTTTATAAGAGGGGCATAAATCTTTAATCAAGCACTGTGCACACAATGGCTTTTTGGCTTGGCAAATATAACGGCCATGTAAAATCATCCAATGATGGGCATCTAGCAAAAACGCCTTGGGAATGATTTTCATTAAATCATCTTCAACTGCTTTGGGGGTTTTGCCTTTTGAAAAATTAAGTCGATGGCTGATTCTAAAGATGTGGGTATCGACTGCTATGACTGGAATTTTGAAAGCAGTATTAAGTATTACATTCGCGGTTTTCCTACCGACACCAGGCAAGGCCTCTAACTCAGCACGCGTTCTTGGTACTTGACCATCATATTGCTCCATTAGAATCTTACTCATGGCTAAAACTGCTTTAGCTTTTTGTTGATGTAGACCCAAGCGATTAATACATTCGGTGATGTCTTTTAAATCGAGCTTAGACATTTTTTCAGCCGTTGGCGCCATAGCAAATAACTTTTCAGTCACCATATTGACAGATTTATCGGTACTTTGAGCCGATAAAATGACAGCAACCAGCAATTGATAATCATTATGATAATTTAATTCTGTGGTCGGCTTGGGATTTTGTTTTTGCCATCGAGCAAATATTTCACAAATGATAGATTTTTTCATGATTTCTTTTTGCTGTGCACTCGCATCAATGCTTCTTGAATATAGTCTCGTTTTGAGCCTTCTTGCATTAAATTTTCTCGACTTTTTTCCAAATAATTTTTTTGTTTTTCTCTTTCCACCTTTTCTTTTCGCATTTGTCGTGCCTCATAACGATTTCTGGCTTTTTCTTTATCAAATTGCACGGTCTCTAGGGGATATATTTCAATACAATCCACAGGGCAAGGTTCCACACAAAGTCCACAGCCTGTACATTCCCAAGGAATAATTTCATGCATTTTTTTAGTGCTGCCAATGATGGCATCTACTGGACATGCCTGTATGCATTTGGTGCAGCCAATACATGCTTCCTCACGAATCACCGCAACCGCTGGTGGCCTTTGTTGTTGCTCCATTTCTTTGGCATAAGCTTGCCACTGTACTTTAAGGAGCTCGCCAAGTGCGCGTAAAGTGGAAAGGCCGCCAGGAGGGCATTGGTTGATTTGTGCCTCTTTAGCCACGAGCGCTTGCGCATAGGGTCTACAACCAGCATAGCCACATGAGCCACACTGGGTTTGGGGTAAGACATTTTCAATATCTTGCACTAAACTCATGCATGAACCTCATTGTCTGCAAGCATGGCGGTCCATTGGTCAAGTTGCAAACGCGTGAGCAATGCTTCATAAGGCGTAATGCTTGTGCCTAATTGGGCAGAAAAGTTTTGCCATGACCAGTTGTCTTCTTTAAAAAAAGCTTGTGCTTTTTCACTCATGTTGGGTAACACTGGTGCTAGCAATTGCATCAATAATCGAAATCCATTGAGAGCCATGGTGCAAACAAGTTGCACTTGTGGTAATTGGGATTCATCTTTAGCCAGTACCCATGGTTTTTGGCTATCAACGTATTGGTTGATTTTATCTGCCAAAGCCATAATATGTCGGATTGCACGTGCATTATCACGTTGTTGGTAAGCTAAGATAATGTCTTGTGTTTCTGCGCTCCACTGTTTAAAAAGCACTGGATTTTCCAATTGATCTGACAATTGTCCGTTGAAATATTTGTGAATAAAACTCGCACTTCGGCTTGCAATATTGACTACTTTTCCAATCAAATCCGCATTGACGCGTTGAATGTAATCTTCTCCAGCCAAATCGAGGTCTTCTAAGCCGCCATTCATTTTTGCTGCGAAATAATAGCGTAAGGTATCTGTTGGAAAATGTTTAGAAAATTGCTGCGCTTGAACAAAAGTGCCACGTGATTTTGACATCTTTTGTCCATTGATGGTTAAAAAGCCATGAGTAAATATGGCATTGGGCAGGCGATATGCAGCGCTTTTTAAAAGTGCTGGCCAAAATAAAGAGTGAAAATACATGATGTCTTTACCCACATTATGGTAAAGCTCTACTTGACTATCTTTGCCCCAAAAACTATTGAAGTCGAGTTGTTGTTCTTGGCATAGTTTTTGGCATGCTGCCATATAACCAATGGGGGCATCTAACCACACATAAAAATATTTTTTCTCGGTGCCTGGAATTAAAAAACCAAAATAAGGTGCGTCACGTGAAATATCCCAAGGCTTTAATCCAGCATCAAACCATTCTTTTAATTTGTGTGCCATTTCAACAGGGATATGTCCGTTTTGTGTCCATGTGGATAAGAATTCTTGGTAGCGAGGTAAATTGAAAAAGTAATGCAAGGTATCGCGATACTCGGGTTTGCTGCCAGTCACGGTTGAAATAGCGTCAATCAGTTCGGTTGTGCTATAGGTCGCCCCGCATTTTTCACAATTATCACCATATTGCTCAGTAGCCCCACAGCGAGGACATGTGCCTTTGATATACCGATCGGGCAAAAACATTTGGGCTTGGGTGTCGTAAGCTTGTGAAATAGTTTCCGTGAGGATGTCCCCATTTTTCTGTAATTTAGCGTAAATTTCCTCGACGATAGCTAAATTTTCGGGGGAGTTAGTTGTGTGATAAACATCATAATGCACGGCATAGTCTTTGAGGTCTTTTTCGTGGCTTTTTTGAATGTTTTGGGTTAATTCTTCAGGACTTATTCCCAATTGTTGAGCTTTAAGCATGATGGGGGTGCCATGCGCATCATCGCCACATAGACTAATACATTCATGGCCAAGTAGTCTTTGGGTGCGAACCCAAATATCAGTCATGATATGTTCTACCATATGTCCGAGATGTAAGGGGCCATTACCATAAGGAAGCGCGCTGGTGACCATCATTTTGGGCGTTTTTGTCATGAATATTTTACCTAAAAGCTCTAAAAATGGCACCATTATATAATAATGGTGCGCAATAAGCTAACGGGATTTGTATATACCTTGCGGTGAATCTGGGGTATCTGGTGGGGGATTTTCGTCTGTATATTTTGGGTAGTTGGGTCGTTGTGGTTGAGGAATGGTTGGTTGAGGGTGTTTGAGAAATTGATACAGCACACTGGAGCCTATCAGTGCAGTCAACATGTAAAGGGTAATTTCTTTTGCATTTTTGATTAAAAGATTGGCAAAAGCATTGATTTTTAGGGTTTCACATACTTGGTTCCAATTAAACATTTTATTCATCCTTGAATAAAAAGGCCCTAAAAGGGCCTTCATGATTTTGGAGCGAATTACATTCTAGGTCGCTCTTCAGTAGCATCAGGACCATCAACATCAGCATGTTTACCTTCTTCAGGGCTATCGTTTCCTTGCTGAGCACCACCAGCTTCAACGCCAGATTGAGCTTTTGTTTCAGCTGATTTTTGAGCGAAGAAGACGGCATTGAAAAGAGCTGCTAATACAACACCTGCAAGCATCGCTGTTAAAGCAGGAATTGCATATCCTAACAATACAGCAGGAACTGCGCTCATATAGTTTGCAAAAAAGCTAGATGCAGCAAAGTTAATAGCACCGATGGTTGCTGGTGAAAAATAATAGGTTGCTGCATAAGCTGCTGCGCCAGCGGTTACGCCAGAAAAAATAGAATATTGGTTTAACATGTATTGCTCCTCTTTCGAATGTATATGCGAGTTTTTTGACATTCCCCTCGTTTTATAAAACAAGGGATTTCAAATAAGGTAGGGTCTTGCTGCTGGAGTCTTATGCGTTTGATTTCACAAGCTATCAGCTTGAGTCCCACGATTTATCCTAAAGGATGAAAAGATAATACAGCAACAATCTTGATTGCACAAGAGTATAAATAAGGGTTAAATTATACTTAAAAATGAGCGTTAATGTTAGCAAAGCCGAATTTTCAACTCTTTTCTTGTGTATAAAAAAAAGATAAAATACAGCTTAATTTGTTTTTTTATAGAAAAAAATGGCTAAAAAAGTAGTTGTTGGGATCACTGGCGCATCGGGATTTATTTATGCTTTGCGTTTGATTGAACATTTGAAAGCCCTCGGTGTTGAAGTGCATGTTGTGATGACCAAGGCCGCCCAAATTACCCGTGATCAAGAAACCCAAATTAGCTTAAGTGCTTTTAAGAAACTTTTCGATTACTTCCATCCCATTGAGGATATTGGCGCAAGCATTGCCAGTGGTTCTTTTCAATACGATGGCATGGTAATTTTACCTTGCTCCATGAATACTTTGGCAGAATTGGCATGCGGTATCACCAATAATTTATTAACTCGAGCAGCAGATGTGTGCTTGAAAGAGCGACGACGTCTTATCATCATGCCAAGGGAGACACCTTTGCATGCCATTCATCTTCGTAATATGACCAGTTTGAGTGAATTGGGGGCAATTATTTACCCCCCGATGCCTGCTTTTTATCAACATCCCCAATCGATTGAGGAAATGGTTGATCATACCCTCGGTCGCATCTTGTCCTTGTTGGGTTTTGAACAAGTGCTTGCGCCAGAGTGGCAGGGTTGGCGTTAAGTATTATAGATGGTTGGGTCTTCTGTGTGTAATTCTACAAAACCATTTTTGCGCATCACGCAGCTATCACAAGTCCCACAAGCTTTACCCTCTTTAGAGAGGCGATAGCAAGAGACAGTCATTTGATAATCTACACCCAATAGCAAACCTTCTTGAATGATTCTAGATTTTGACCAATGTAATAAAGGCGCATGAATACGAAAGTTTTGTCCTTCTAGGCCTGTTTTGGTTGCCAATTGTGCCAAATGCTCAAAACTGGCTAGAAAAGCTGGTCGACAATCTGGGTAATTGGAATAGTCAACAACATTGGCACCAATAAAAATGTCATAAGCACCAATGACCTCTGCGTATGCAAGTGCCAAAGATAACATGATGGTATTGCGAGCAGGCACATAAGTATTGGGGATATTTTTCGATTTGGCGTAATCTTCAACTTGAAGTTTTTGATCAGTTAATGAAGAGCCACCAAGCGCGCTTAAATTAATGTTTAATACTTTGTGCTCAGAGACTTCAAAATGTTGGGCTATTTTTTTTGCGGCTTCAAGCTCGGCAATGTGACGTTGCCCATAATCTACACTCAAAGCAAAACAATCATAACCTTCTGATTTTGCAATCGCAAGACATGTGGTTGAATCCAACCCACCAGATAATAAGACAATCGCTTTAGGCAGCACTTTGATACCTCTGTTTAAAAAATGAAAAATTTATCATAAATTTATCACAAACTTAAAAAAATGTTAAGGTTTTTAATCCATCATCGAGATGGTGAAGTGTAAATACAAATCATGGTCGCATCTTTTTTGGCTGTTAGAACCCTATGAAAGTTCGTGTATTTTATTCACATTTGCTGTATAATTAGCCCATGTTTAGCATTTTAGTACAGTTATGTTCGTTGAAGAAAGTTTTGATGTAATTGTTATTGGTGGTGGTCACGCAGGTACCGAGGCAGCTTTAGCATCGGCCAGACAGGGCGTAAAGACTTTATTACTCACTCATAATATTGATACCTTAGGGCAAATGTCTTGCAATCCAGCGATTGGGGGTATTGGTAAGGGGCATTTGGTTAAAGAAATCGATGCTCTTGATGGCGTGATGGCCAAAGCCATTGACCATGCAGGTATTCAGTTTAGAATTTTAAATGCAACTAAAGGGCCTGCTGTACAGGCAACCCGTGCGCAAGCAGATAGACAACTCTATCGTCAATACGTCAGAAAAGCACTGGAAAACCAAGAAAATTTATCTATTTTCCAGCAATCCGTTGACGATATTTTGATTGAAAATGGTCGAGCCATTGGTGTTGTAACTCAATTGGGCTTGCGGTTTTTTGCCAAATCCATTGTTTTAACCGCAGGAACATTTCTTGATGGTCGAATTCATGTGGGGTTACAACAACATGCCGGTGGTCGTGCCGGATGTCCGCCAGCACAACGTCTTGCTGAGCGTTTACGCGCTTTGAATTTGCCTGTTGGGCGTTTGAAAACAGGAACACCTGCAAGAATTGATGCGCGAAGCCTAGACTTTTCTGTAATGACGCCTCAGCCAGGTGATACCCCCACACCAGTATTTTCTTTTTTAGGTCATGTGAATCAACATCCCCAACAAGTGCCTTGTTATATCACAACGACCACACCGCAAACCCATGAAATTATTCGTGCGAATTTACATCAATCACCGATGTATGCAGGTGTCATTGAAGGCATTGGACCACGCTATTGTCCATCGATTGAAGACAAAGTGGTGCGATTTGCAGATAAAGATCATCATCAGATTTTTGTTGAACCCGAAGGTTTGCATACCCATGAAATTTATCCAAATGGTATTTCAACAAGTTTGCCCTATGAGGTTCAGGTGCAATTTATCCGAACCATCAAAGGTTTTGAAAATGCGCATATTACCCGCCCAGGCTATGCGATAGAATATGATTATTTTGACCCTCGCGGTTTAACGCATTATTTACAAACCAAGCCGATTGAAAATCTGTTTTTTGCCGGTCAAATTAATGGGACTACTGGCTATGAAGAAGCAGCAGCTCAAGGTTTGATTGCAGGTTTAAATGCAGGTCGTTTCGCTTTAGAAAAGCCCATGTGGTATCCAGGTCGAGATGAGGCCTATATAGGTGTTTTAATTGATGATTTGGTCACCAAGGGTACTCAAGAGCCTTATCGCATGTTTACTTCTCGCGCTGAGTATCGTTTGTTATTAAGAGAAGACAATGCCGATTTGCGTTTGACAGCAATTGGCCGTGATTTAGGGGTCGTTGGTGACACCCGTTGGTCGAGTTTTCAACAAAAGCGTGAAAGCATCGAGCAGACGCATCAATTGCTACAACAAAAGTGGGTAAAATTGGATTATGCTAAATATTTAAAAGACACTTTAAATAACCCCATGTCGCATGATTGTCGGGCAGATGATTTGATGAAGCGTCCTGAGGTAAAATATGCACATTTACAATCCATTGCTGAATTAGAGTTGCCGGAAGTTGATAAAGACGTGGCAGAGCAAATTGAAATATCTTTAAAATATGAGGGTTATATCAAACGTCAAATAGAAGATATTGCTCGCATGAAGAAGTTAGAAAAAACCATGCTTCCAAGTCCTTTTGATTATAAGAATGTGTTGGGTTTATCCTCTGAAGTTATTCAAAAACTTAATCATGCGCAACCGCAAAATATTGGTCAAGCAACTCGGATATCCGGTATGACGCCAGCGGCAATATCTTTATTACTTGTCCATTTAAAAAAGAATAAATTATCACTTGAAATTTAAATTATGAGCCAGTTATTAAAAAAATTACAAGCAGCGCTCCCAGAGGCTTATCAAAATAAAGCGCCAGCATTTGAAAAGTTTTTAGAGCTTTTGATTCGCTGGAATAAAACCTACAATTTGACGGCCATTCGTGATGTCTCACAAATGATACCTTTGCATCTTTTGGATTGTTTAGCCATCGTACCTTGTATGCATGGCAAACGGATTCTTGATGTAGGAACAGGTGCAGGTTTCCCAGGGATTCCTTTGGCAATTTGTTTACCAGAATTAGAATTTACCTTGGTTGAAAGCAACGGTAAACGTATACAATTTTTGCAAACCGTGAAACATGAGTTGCAACTCAATAACATAAATATTTGGCAAGGACGCATTGAACAGTACCAACCTGACGCAGGCTTTGATACTATAACATCTAGAGCATTTAGCAATCTTGCACAATTTATGGATTTAACCAAACATGTCTGTGCAAAAGATGGGATCTGGTGTGCGATGAAGGGCCAAATTCCTGAAGAAGAATTGGCTAAAATTCCTTACCCTTATGAGATTTTTTCATATGAAATCCCAGGGCAATCGGTTGCTCGATGTTGTATCCTCATCAAACATAAGGAATAGAAATGGTACAAATTATTGCCATAACAAATCAAAAAGGTGGCGTTGGAAAGACCACCACTGCAATAAATTTAACCGCAAGCCTTGCGATGAAAAAAAAACGAGTTTTGTTAATTGATTGTGATCCGCAAGGAAACGCCACAACCGGGAGTGGTGTGGATAAAAATAGTCTTGATAAAGGCTTACAAGATGTTTTATTAGAACAATGTCAAATTCAAGATGCCATTTTGGCCACTGCACATGCTTATGATATTTTAGCCACCAATAGCGATTTAACCGCGGCAGAGGTTGGTCTGATGCAACAAAATCATCGAAGTCATGTTTTAAAACAAGCCATTGATAGCGTTAAAAATCATTATGATTATATTATTATTGATTGCCCACCCGCATTAAACACGCTGACTTTAAATGCCTTGGTTGCCTCTGATTCTTTATTAATACCCATGCAATGTGAATATTTCGCCCTTGAAGGTTTGGCCGCATTGATAGCAACCATGCAGCAAGTACAACAGCATTTGAATCCTAAACTAAAATTACTGGGTGTTTTACGAACCATGTTTGATCCACGCAGTCGATTATCCAGTGAAGTTTCAAAACAATTATTACAACATTTTGGTGAAAAAGTTTTTCGAGTGAGTATCCCTAAAAACGTGAAATTGGCTGAGGCACCAAGCCATGGGTTGCCTGTGAATATTTATTCACGCTTGTCAGTGGGTTCAAAAGCTTATATGGTATTGGCAGAAGAAATTGTTGCCAAGCAGGAGGTTTATGCATGACGCCCAAAAATCCCGCCTTAGGAAAAGGCTTAGCTGCTTTATTAGGTGACTGGCAGGCCCCTGCCTCTCAAGATAATATCCCACACATCACTATGCTTGAATTGGATGAAATACAAGCTGGCAGCTATCAACCTCGACAATATTTTGATGAAGAAAGCTTAAATGAGTTAGCGCAGTCCATTCAATCGCAAGGGTTAATGCAACCCCTAACCGTGCGCCCCAAAGGTGATAAATATGAAATTATTGCCGGTGAAAGAAGATGGCGTGCTTGTCAAAAGATTGCAAAATCACCTATTCCTGTCATCATTCAACAGGTATCAGATGAAGCCGCTCTGGCTTTGGGTTTGATTGAAAATCTACAAAGACAAAATTTAAATCCCATTGAAGAGGCCACAGCACTTGGTCGTTTAATTGAAGAGTTTTCTTTAACGCATCAAGAAATTGCCAATATTCTAGGCCAATCTCGAGCACACATTTCCAATCAATTGCGATTATTACAGTTAGAACCAGAAGTGCAACGTTTACTCGCTCAAGGCCTTATCAGTGTTGGCCATGCTCGATGCTTAATTGGTCTAGACACCAATACCCAAATTCAAGTGGCGGAGAAAATTCACCAATTGCATTGGTCGGTACGGATGACTGAAAAGTGGGTACAAGAATTGCAAAAAGGTACCGTGATGGTCGATAAAGCCCAAGAATTAACACCCCACCATCCATTAGCAGAAAAATTATCTCAACATTGGCAGGCAAAATTTGAAATAAAAAACTTGTCTACCAATAAAGGTAAAATGATTATTCATTACAAAGATGAAGCTCATTTAGACAAAATTTTAAATCATTTACTGCAAGAAACGATAGAAGATGCATAGTAAGATAGAAGAATACGTACATCAATTATTTGCGAATTATTTAGAATCGCAAATGAGTCTGGCTGACTATTTGCCAGAAAGTATTGCTTTAGCCGCGCAAAAAATTGTGCAATGCTTATTGCAAGATGGAAAGTTACTGGTTTGTGGGAATGGAGCGTCTGCTGCCAATGCACTTCATTTTTCCACAGCCCTGATTCACCAATATACCGTCGAACGTCCTGCATTACCTGCGATTGTCTTATCGCAAGATTTTACAATGCTTTCGACCTCAGCCAATTCTGGTGAGTATGCACAAGTTTTTTCAAGACAAATTCAGGCTTTGGGATGTGAGCGAGATTTACTAATTATTTTAACCACTTCTGGTGATTCTAGCAGTTTGATTCATGCTGTGGATGCAGCAAAAGAGCGTGGCATGGATATTGTGACTTTGAGTGGAAAAAGTGGTGGAATGCTAAGCAACCATTTAGGCCCAGATGATCTAGAGATTTTAGTGAAACTGGACCATCCAGCCCGCATTCGTGAAACACATTTATTTATTTTGCATTGTCTGTGTGATTTAATTGATCAATCCTTATTTGGAGCGTTGGGATGAATAAGTTCTTTAAGCCATTGATGGCATTTGGCATGATGTTTTGGGCATGTGGCTGTATTCCTGCTGTTTTAGCGAGTGCTGCGGGTGGTTATATTATTTATGATGATCGCAGTGTACGCACTTTAGAAAAAGATGCTCGTATTTTTCATGTTATTCATCGAGGTTTGGTGCGCAATGAACAAATGCAAGGTAGCCGTATTCAAATAACCAGTTATAAACAGGTGGTCTTACTCACCGGGCAAGCTCCATATGCATCTCAAAGAGCTATTGCTGAAAAAATCGCAAGAACAGCCCCCAATGTCAGAAAAATTTATAATGAAATTAGCATAGGTCAACCCATCGGCGTTATACAAACCACAGAAGACTCTGGCATTACCAGTAATGTGAGAAGTCATATGCTTGCTAAAAAAGGATTGGAGTCTGGCGCGATTCGTATTGTAACGGAAAATGGTGTCGTGTATCTCATGGGTGATGTGACACATCCACAAGCTGAATTAGCCATAAACGTGGCCCGAGAAATTCGTGGTGTTCAGAAAGTCGTCAAGGTTTTTCAATACATCGATAATTAAGTTGAATCATCATGATAAAAATATGCAAAGGGACAGCGATTTTTATAAGTAGTTTTCTCTTGTCGAGCTGCCTAGGTGGTGTGTTGACTGGGGCTAATCTATTTTATGATAGGCATCATGTTTTTAAGAAAACCACCGATATATCATTGGCAGCTCAAGTTGGGCATGCTATTAAGTTAGAACCAAGTTTGGCCTGTGCAAACAATCGTTGTTTTGAAATTGCTACATTTCATGGTGATGTATTATTGCTAGGGGTTGTGGATGAGCCAGAGAAAAAAAATAAGGCAACAGCTGTCGCAAAAAACATTCAAGGAATGAGACATCTTTACAATTACATTGAAGTTGACCCGCAAATGGATACGGATATCAATATCAATGATCATTGGATTACCACGCAAATAAGAAGCCAGGTTATGGCAAATTCAGATATAGACCCCGCACCATTCAAAGTGGTGAGTCATCATCAAGTGGTTTATTTGTTGGGGGATGTATTAGATTCTCAAGAGAAGTTAATTATTGATATTGCCAAAGATACCGCGCATGTGAATAAGGTGGTAAATCTGATGCAAATTTACACACTAACGCATCAGTCAAAAAAGTTACCACCTACACAAAATTTTAACCCTAGTTTTCAAGACCCAAAGCCATTGGTGAATTAGGGTTCAATTGAACCGTTGTTGTCAGTCCAAGTTAAATCGTTGATCTTATCTCCGATTGCTGCAGAGAGTGCTGTTTTAAATGCCGAATATTTTTCAAGGCAAAGGGGTTTTGGCAATACAAAAAAATCCTTTGTTTGGCTAAAAAATTCGATGATAGCATTGAGCAATTCAAACAAACATTGTTTAAAAAATTCAACCAAATTTGGGTCATACTTAAAAACAGCTTCAATGTCTGGATTTTCTAACATCTTCTCGATATTCTCTTGAAATTCACCCAATTCCTGAGTTTTGTATTGTCTTAAGATTTCTGTTTCGATGGATTGAATCATTTTAATATGCTCTTTAGAATCTTTACACAATAAGAGCATTTCTTTTTTCCAATTTTCGATAAGTTCTAAAATATCATCTTTAGATTCATTAAACATATCAATGGTATCCTATTCTGAATAAATTGTCTAATTTTACCACAATGTGAGCTTTTTATCAATACTTGGCTTTTATTTTTTCAAACTGTTATTCGACATTGCAGTCAATTTGATTTAAAATGACTCAGCAACAGAGAGTATCCAAAATGATGACACATTTGAATGTAATAAGACGTTTATCAATTGAATTCCTTCTTTTATGGATGGGAATGTTTATGTTGATTTATGTCAAGCACGAAACTATTTTAACGTTTATTTTAAAAATAATCGGTAAGACAAAGCCTGTCATGGCAACACAGATTTTATCGCCATTACTCATTCCACTTGAGATTTCTATCGATTTGAGTCTTTTTTTATGTATTCCGTTTGGCTTGTTACAAATTTGGCGTTTTGTGGCACCTGGCTTGTTGGCACAAGAAAAGATGGTATTTCGTGGAATTTTATTATTTAGTTTGATGTTATTTGGCATGGGCTTGGTATTTTGTTGGTTTTGGATTTTACCTTTTTTATTTTCCTTGTTAGGTCATGCATTACCTCAAGAGATAATTTGGATGCCATCTTGGCAGTCTTTTTATGAATTTATCTTAATGATAGAGGGTTTTTTTGGGGTGTCTTTTCAAATTCCTTTAGCGATGTTTGTATTGGTATGGTCAAGGGTTTTAAGTTATCAGCAAATTAAAGCTACTCGACCTTATGCCATTGTCATTGCTTTTATTATAGGGATGTTGGTTACGCCACCTGATGTTACATCGCAGATTTTAGTAGCAATACCGCTTTGTTTATTGTATGAGTTAGGCATACTACTGAGCTATTTTGCACAAAAAAAATGACGTTTTTGTACTCATTCTTGCAGTTTACCAGCTCGTTTCGTGAAAAATAAGAATAAACTATAAAAAGCCTTCATTTTTGAAGGCTTGCTGTTTAAATTGTATTTCTACCATCAGCACTGCTAGAAATGCCGCTTGGTAATGCAGTATTTCCACCAGGACAAAAAGTGACTGTGTAACTTGTTGTCGGCCCTGCTGTACATTTAAAACTACTTGAGGGGTCATCATAAGGATAAGAATAACTTGTTGCACAAGCTTGTTTTTGCCATTGTATCAAGTTTAAAACGTAGGTTGTCCATTGTGTATCGACCGCCGAACTCGTACATTGAGCAGTTGCTGCGGTGTTTGGCCAATTAGTACAGCCGCAACATTGTGCTGGATTGCCAGAAAGATCTAAATAACAGCTATTGTATAAGAAAGCACTAGAATCTGGCGGAGAGCATTTTAATAAATCCGTAATCGTTCCACTTGGTGGAGGAAAAGCACCTGATAAAACTTGCGCACAAGTGACTCCTTGCCCCAAATCCTCAGAAAAACTAGGATTGGTTTGGCAAATTTCATTGGCAGACCAATACCCACGAAACTCACCACAATTTTTTATAAAACTAGAACCATTTTTATAAAAACCGCAACGAAGGTTTGAATCAGAACAAGTATTTTGTGCAGTACAAGCTGTTCCTGTATTGGTTACCCAGTAATAAACATACGATGGCGGTGTTACATTCTGATATGCACAAGCGCCTAAAGTTCCAGATGTTGATGGGTTGCCAGCATTCCCGCAATTAAAATCTGTACCTGCAGGTGAAGCAGCCATAGATATGGGCATCGATACACCATTCACATTAGAAATATCATAACTGTCTTGTAAACCTTGTCCTTGAAGTAAAAAAGTAAATTCTGCTTCTGTTGCAGGTTGGTCAAATCCAATACCAGGAGAACAAGACGTCGCGCCCCCTGCATTACCACAAGGATTATTTTGACATACTCCCCCGCTACAATTGGTGCTTCCAGAAATCAGACCACTCCATAAGATATTTCCTGAGCCACCTGATGCCGCATTTTGAGTAATTGTTACATGCGCTGTACCATTATTTGGCGATAAATGATAGGGATTTCCACCTGTACCGCCTGTTGGGCTCCAATTGGTTTTGTAATAGCAAGTATTGTTATTGGTATCACAAGTTGCTGCGCCACCTGCACAATCGGCATCACTACTACAACTTCCCAAGTGTTTCGCTGCCCCGCTGGCCAATCCCCACCAAACATCATAAGGACATTGGTTGACAATATTAATTGTTCTGGAATTGTTAATGGTGGTCACTACTTCCGTTGTTGTCGAGGTATTTGCTACCAATCCAGAAGTGCTGGGCGTATGATAATTGACCGTTAAAGAAACTGTCACAGGTGAGAAGGGGGCGTTTGGTGCTGTATAGTTGCCTTTTAACTGACACGCCGCTGTAGGAAGCAGGGTGCCTGTACAATTATCTCCTGGTGGGGGTGTGCCAGGTGGGGTATTGAATACGGTAAATGTCCCACTAGAGCCTCCTGTTGGGTAGGTTGAGGTATGAGAATCAATAGTAATAGTTTCATTACTATTATTGGTACATAACAAAGTAATATTATTAACGGTCGCATTCGTTAATGTTTGTGGTGCAAAACCTGGTTGTGGACTGCAACTTAGAATCTGGCCTTTAGTGCTCGTATTCGTGCTCGTCACCACTTCAACTGGTGTACCTTGTTGATAAGAAAGTGTTGCCGACACGCTATGCGGTGCTGTTGTTTGGGGCGTATAAGTACCTTTCACATAGCAAACATTATTCGGTGTTGTGGTTCCGAGACTTGATCCACAATCATTTGTATACCCCGGGTCTGAACCATCGACAATGATATCCAAAATCGTTGCATTTTGGGTGCCAGTATTTTTAAATTGAAAAGTCCAAGGTTGTGCAACGTTGACGATAGAGGTCGGTGGTAAAGCATTTGTCACACTACCTGTCACATAAGCGCTTGAGCTTCCGCCGCCGCCATTGCCTGTAGCATGGGTGCTCAAAGGTGAAACTGGAACCCTATCTTAGCCATAGGCTTCTATCAAAGTAATGGTTTTGCTCCCTTCCGATATAGGACGTAGATAAATCCTTACTATACAAGATTCTTGATAAGCTAAAAGTTTGCCTGAGCATTGATCGTTATAGGTAAATTCAGTAGTTGAATTCGTCTCTTTAAGAATATTAAATGGTTTCACCATGGTAAAGGGAATTTGGCTGGTAAAGTTGTAAGAGGCGACATAAGTAGTGCCATTAGTAGATACATTAGCTGGGAAATCTTGAATTAATTTTGCCTCGATCGGATTGATAGCCAATCCCTTTCCTTGACAAATCAAAAATAAAACTGCAGAACTTAAATATTTTTTTAACCATGTTCGAAATAAAATCATCTCATTAATCCAAAATCAAAATTCATATCAAATAAATACGTCACCCCAAACAAAAAAGCATTAGAATATAGATTACCAAAATCTAAATTTTCTCCTGACCAGCTTCCTTGACCATTACCTGTTGTTGCCTGTCCCAAACTACTAAACTGATAACCAGCACTCAAGATAAATTGCTGTGCAATACGATAATCAATACCGGTTCCTATCAGGTAAGCAAATTGTGTGTTATTTTGTACAGAAAAATTTGGAGAAATTCTCGGTGTAATATTGGCATAAGCTGTTTCTTTATAGCCATCTCCTTTGGATATCACCCCACCTAGGCCGACTGAAAAATAAGGTGAAAAGTTTCGGTAATCTTTAAAATGAAATTTGGCGTTACCAAAAATCACATTTGAAGCCAAAGGTATACTAAAACTATAATTTTTAAATTGTGGCAAAGAAAATTGCGTGATTTCACCTTGAATATTTTGAGAAAAAAAGTATTGATAATGCAGGCCTAAAGAAGTGGCTGTAATCCAAGGGTTATCCCATTCAAGTCGTCTACCCAACCCCACGCCCAATAACAAGATACCATCTGGCGATGAGGTATTATAAATATCTTGGTTATAAGGGTTAGAAAAACCTGAACCGTTGTTTACCTTTGTTGAGGAGTGCATTTGACTAAATTGTCCGCCCACTTGACTAGTGAGGTACCAACGAGAGGGCCTTATTAAGGGGATGTCTTTATCCAAGATAGGTCTTGCTGGAGATGGAATAAAAGTTTTTGGTTTAAGTGAGTTTTGTGCTTGGTCGTTCCATCTATCATAAAAATTCATCAAAGACTTTTTATTAAAGAAAGGCCCTACCAATACCCCCCTGTGTCAGGATAGTT
>DHHZ01000007.1 GCA_002403515.1 Legionellales bacterium UBA4759
TTTAAGGATTTTCCATCAATCCAAGTGTTAATTGACCAATGCCATGGATAGGTTTCTGATGGATAACCCAATCCCAAAGGTTTTGGGATTTTAAAGGATATTTGACGAGCAAGTTTTGGCAACCATAAGCATTCTTTTAAAATTTGAGGGGCATATTTTTCGGCACTGGGCAGCCGGATGACCATCTCTTGGCCTAAATGAAAAGTGCGGTTATCCCAGCCACTATGTGATACAGCAGATATAGGTAATTCCTCCCATTGAGGAAATTGCTCCGTAATTAATTTTTTAGCAAGTTCAACATTAATTTCCATGAATATCTCCCCAATACCAGTGACTTACAATGCTTAATTGATTATCTTTTAAAAATTGAGTCTTAAAGTTATCATGTGCACCACATACAACGATGACTTGAATTGCTCCTTTTTTATGCGCATGCTTTTTAATCTTTTTTATTAAATCTCTTCCTACATCTGGCCACAGTTTATCATCTAAGACACAAAAATCATCAATCATTAATGTTAAACCACCGGGTTGATACACCTCAGGTGCTGAAATAAGCCTACCTATGACAAAGCCTAGCATTTCTTGATTTGCATCCTTGGCTGTGAACATTAAATATTCTGGATTTGAAACAAGCTCTTTAAACCATATTTTTTGTTTCTCATTACCCTCTTCGCCAGCATAAGCCCAAAACATGGGTTGAGCTTTTTCATAGGCAAGACGTTTTAATTTTGAAAGCAATACCATCTTATCGATATCATCAATATTTGCTAAATGAATATGGCATGATAAATCAGGCATGTTTTTCCTCTGAAAAAATATTTTTTAACATTTGTCGGGCAAGTGTTGCCATCATGGGGCTTCTGGTTTTGTAATAAGGCAAAAGTATTAATGCAATAGACAAAGCCCATCCTTTCCCTCTTAGCCAGGTGTTTTCATCAATATTTAAGAGGTTATTTTTAAAAATCTGTCTTGATTTTTTATTAAATAAACACCAAGCCGGCACAAAATCACATGCAGGGTCGCCTAAGCCTAAATCTGAAAAATCAATAATTGCCGATAATCGATTGTCTTGGATTAAAATATTTCCCGGCAATAAATCCCCATGAATCCATACCGGTTTATTAGGCCAATAGGGAATATTTTTGAGTGTTTCCCATAAATCTAAAGCCTCAGGTACATCAATATCATGTTCAAGTTGCGCAAGTGCATCTCTTGTTTCATCATCTAATAATTGAAGTTTTATGCCTCTTCGGGAAAAAGGGCCCTCTTCTGCCGGAATAGCATGAAGCTCATTGACAAATTGCGCCAAATCTTTTGCCAATTGTTGATATTCATTTTCTTGTTCAAATGGAGGATTATGCCCTTGGTTCCATGCTGATATGGACCATGAAAAAGGATATTTATCGGTTGGTTTTCCCTTTAGAATCGGTTTTGAAATCGCAAAACTTAAATCTTTGGCAAGATGAGGCAAATACTTCAATTCTTTGGCGAGTGTTTTTTCATTTTTTTCAAATGCATCGTCGCTTAATACATGTCTTGGCAAGCGCACAATATAATCTGAACCTAAGCGAAATAAGGCGTTTTCTGTGCCACTTTCTTGGATATATGACAATGGAAGAGATGCCAACTCAGGAAACTGCTCTTCCAGTAAAAGACGAACATTTTTTTCCGTAAGCTTTATTTCATTATCGTGCATGTAAATACTCCCTAAGATTGTCCCCAAGTTGGTGACGATTGCCATAAAATTGATAATAAGCGTTAATATCAATACTTTTCATCAGTCGATAACAACCAAGAGCTGAGTAAATTGGGAAAATAGTCTCAGCTTGTGGTAAGATTTTTTGAAAATTGGGCCAATAGTGCTCACAGATTTCAATTAATTTTAAATAATGTTCATCTTTTTTCTTCAAGCCATGATGTTTTATCGCTTGTAATAAGAAATTAATCATTGAGAAAAAAGGATGAGCAATAACAACCTCTCCTAAATCAAGATAACACAATTTTTTGGTTTCCGGCTCAATGACTATATTATTACTGTGAAAATCGGCCTGCACTATGGTTTCAGGTATTTCCAAGGATGCTAGAGCGTCACATTGTGCTTGCAACTTACTGGTTAATCCTTTTAACTGCTGGATTTCCAATGGAGTTATCCCTTCTTTTGTAAGCAAAGTCTCATCATATAAAAGATTGGTAAATAATTTTGGTAATTGGGCAAGTCGCCAATCAGGCACCCCTAATGATAAATAATCCTCTACTGATGTTTCAATGGCTCGTTGTAGATACAAAAAATGATAAAGACCTTGATTCAAACACTCAAAATCAGCTGTTTCATGCAAATACTTTCTAAGCGAGGTACCGGCGTCTTTGGTTATAAAACAATTTAATGATGGATTGCTTGCAATCAGTTTGGGGACAGAATTAGGGAAAGTTAATGCAAGCTTTTCCATAACATGAACTTCAAGAAACAAATCTTTAGGTGTTTGCTTTAAATAATAAAGACCATCATGCGTTTTAAAAGCATAAACTTCGGACCATGGTGTTTTTAAAATAGAGAGGCAATCTTTTGTTAGAATTCCTTTTTCTTTAAGAGCTCTTATGCCCCATGTAATCATCTTGTCTAGGAAAATACTCACAATTCTTCTCGCCAAATATATTTATTAATTATTAAACACCCAAAATATTTATTAAGTTTAGTATATTTGATTTACTTTCTCTTTTGACATCATCTTATTTCCAAGTTTTTTGAGCATTTATTAATTTCCATTAATATTTCAAATATCATGAAAAACATGAAAATAAATTTTTTAGTATATATCCACTCTCATGACGGTCACAGGTTTGCTTTGAAAGGTATCTATTCCCATAGTTTCCCAGCCTAGTTTGGAATAATAATTGGGCAGCGTCTCATCAAAAGTAAATAGAAATAATTCTTTATAATTCATCTGTTTTGCTTTTTCTTTAATCGCTTCAATTAATTCAACTGCAATGCCTTGGCCTTGAAATTTGCTATCGACAACTAAAGAGCCTAGCCAAGGTTTTAAATCCTCACGAATGCCATCTTGTTCTCGTAAGGAGCACATTCCAACGGCTTTTCCATCTTTAAATGCAACCAAAGTAATGGGTAATTGGTCATCATTACAATGTTTCTGAAAACGCTCCGCTACCTGCTCAAGTGAGACATGGGGCGCCCATTTTTGACCTAAAAGCACATACCATAATTTTGCCAGTTCCGGTATGGTATTTTGACAGGCTGTTAGCGGGATAATATCAATCATTTTTCTTCCTATTATCATTTGATGCTTGCATCTAAAGATGTGAGCACGCTCGGGTTACAGAATTCTTCAATTGAGTCTCCAAAGCGAGAATCATTAAAAAGACCGAAAGTTTTTAAAAGAGATTTTGGCAATTTCAAATCACATAAGCCCAAATCATCACAAGCCATAATGAAATGACTTTCTATGCCTTCTTGAGTCTGTAACCTTTTCAGTAGGTGGGTTATTTTTTTCATTTGACCCATCATTTGTTCAAGTTTTTGCACTTTATCCAACAAGCCCTCCATTTGTGTCATTTGAGAAAAAATATCAGACAAAAGAGCTTGCTCATGACATAAAGAATCTATTGAGTCATCATCTTGAATTTCACCATGAATTTGTGGCAAGTGTTCGTGTAATAATGCATTGATATCAACAGCTAAAAGACTGGCTTTTTCTGCTTGGAGCAGGTCTATTTTTTCAATGAGTGCATCTCTTTGCTCTACTATTCTTCCAACGAATTCTTTAAGCCGCATTAAGGCTGAACTATGCAAGCTAAAATTAAATTTTTGAGTCTCTTGCGGTGTTAGAGCTTCTAACGTTGAAAAATAAAGTGCTCGCTTATCATCATCAATCACATCAGTAAAGATGATTCGATGAGCAGCCTCTTCCTCATTCAAAAAGATATTCAAGAACGCACACATGTCCTCATCACTACTAAAATCAATCGCTAATTGTTGAAGGCCTTCAATAACTTCTGATTGAACTAAATCCACGTTTTTTGTAATGAATAATCTAACATTGTTTGTTAGCTCTGGATTGCCTTTAATGATTCTACCGATATGGCGGAAGGTTTCTTGTAATTCCAAAGGAGGACGCTCGGCCGTCAGCTGAGCTTGAGTACAGCAGGCAATAAGCCCGCTAATTGTTTTGAATTTTTTACTTAAAAGTTCCATGCTTATCGCTGCCACAATATCATATGAACTAATTTTTCCGACACTGGTGTTCTCGTTGTTATCTAAGAAGCCTGCCAAATCAACAATACTGTAAGATTCGTGGTTAAAAACCACGGGAAAACACGTTTGTGCGCGAGCACGATGGCTAGTCTCGCTGATTTCATGTCCGCGAATCAATTCACGCATGCTTTTCCCTGCTTTTTTGGTTTTTTGGTATAAACACCCACTCATGAAGTTTAGTAAAGTGCTTTTACCTGTGCCTGTGGCGCCTAATAAAAGAATCCCATTATCGGTAAAGCTTGTTTGACTTTGATGATAAATGGCCGCTTCCTCGATTAAAGAAAAAACTTTATCAAATTGAATCCCAAAATCTTGCGCTATCAGAGATACTCGAGTCATATATTCATCTTTTAATACTGATTCATCAAAAACATCATCGGCATGCATGACATTTTCCAGATAAACGCTTGGCTCAGATTTATCATACTCGTAGGATTCATGGTGGATTTTAGCAATTCGTTTTACTTTTGCTTGTAGCTTTTCATAAAAATCATATAACAAATGTTGTTGAGCTTTAAATTCATGAATGAGCTGGCTTGACACATGGCCGTCAGAAGACATAAATTCCATTTGCGCAATCATATTATCAAATTGTTCCAACTGTTTTTTTAAATTATCTTGCTGTTGGATAGCTTGCATTAAGCGACGAATTTTAGAATTCAACACCCATTTAAATGCATCAGAAAATCCCTGCATCGATAAAGATAAATGCTGAAGCTGCTCAATCATTTTAACACCATGAGCACAGGCATGACTTTTTTCAAGTAATTCTGAAATCGGATTTTTGATGAGATTTAAAGGGCCAGGCTTTAATGCTTTGGATGTTAAAATAGCACGCTTATCAGCCGCCAACGGCGCACCTAAATCAACCAGGCGTTGTGCAATATTAAAGTGCCCTTCTGCAAAGGCAAGGGTTGCAGAAGAATCACCCCACGAGAGTGTATGTGTAACACCTATCTCATGGCCGGCTTCAATTGCTCGAATCATCCCCTCAATAACATCAGCTCGCCCATGCTCTGCAGCAACCATTAAAGGCGTATATTTTGCTTGCTGCGAAAAACGCACTTGTCCGTCACTATGGCTAGTGTGCCAAGGGCTAACAGCAGGATCATGACTTAATTCTAATGTGACATAACCACGGTAATGATGTGAAGCGGTAAACTTAAAGGTTCCAAGAGTTTGAGCGAGATGAACGGGTTGGTTTAATTTTTCAAATATAGACCAATCACCCAGCAATGCAACAAGCCATAATACGCAATCAGCATCAACACCTTCTTGTATCATGGAATCAGCCTTTCGTATTTCACCATTTTTACAAGCTTGGTAGTAATCAAATGCGCGTTTGAGTTTGTAACCATTTAAAACGCCATCCGGCCTGATTGTCGAGCTTAAAAAGCATTGATATTCTCGCGCTCTGCTACATGATTCTGCTGCCCAATCACTGTTTAAAAGTGACTCTCTATTCCATGGTTTAGAAAAACCAGCAATCATTAATAACAATGCAAAACCATATCGACCTTTATTACTGGCCATGGTCATGGCATAATTCTTTTCAGGCCATGTATTTGCCGGTCTATAAGTAGACATCATAGAAGCATCTAATCTTTCATTTGCTGAAGAATGCCTCATAATCAAGTGCATAAGATCAGTCTCCCATTGTTTAGCACATGGCCGATTTCCCCATTCATTAACCATGCGACAACCGATATAGTTAAGAACATTTCCCCCGAGATGCGCTAAATTTAAATCAACGCCTGCGCGTAATGCAAATTGCATACCTGAGTCATCTTTTGTCGCATTTTCTGGATAATAGTATTGAGTCCCTCTGTATTGATGAAAACTTGAAGCTGGAGTCGATAGAATATGCTGTTTTGATTCCAGAGCCTGTACTTTTTGATGTAGTACCGTGTTTAAATGACCATCAAATGCAAATTCCATCAATCGAACGAGAAGTAGCCGCTTTTCTTCCATTTGGTCTAATGCGTCCATCAAGTTTCTTCGTTTGATATCATTGGTCACAAGCGAATCAATAGGCACCGCTTGATTGGGTATATTTGCTGCTGCAAGTGCACGCCCTGCCATATTACGTTGATGCTCATATTGCGCAAATAAAGATGACCATAGTATCTCTGATTGCTGGATAAATTCTGCCATTTCACTGTAAGTATTAATCACATCTTGCAGTTTACTTAATAAATTCGAGCAGGCATCATCGCTTTCTACTTCAGCTTTTAGCATGGCTTCCAGAAATAGATGAGAAACACCAATAAACAGCAATAAAGGTGGTAATTGTGTAAATTTTGAGGGAATATGCGCTTCACCTAAATAATTTTGCAATTGAGTCATGACAAACCCCATTATGTTTAAACCAGGTTGCTTAGACATAAGCTCTACTGCCAGCAATGGGGTTGTGGGTGCTGATGCGGATTTATTCATGACCGGTGAGAATAGATGTTGCTTTAACCACCTTTCAAGAGTAGACAATGCTTTACGGCGGTCTTCTGTGGTCAAGCTTACTGCATTGCTATGACTCAAATCATCCTGTAATGCAAGACAGGCATTTTGCAATTCAAGGCTTACTATAAATTCAAACGATACTTGGCTTTCCGCATGAAATTGCCTTAAACGTGCATCAACATCATGAATACTTTTTAATGTGACCTGCATCAGGTCCATCATTTTTTCTTGGTTTTTCAACACATGTTGAAGAGCCTGACCCAATTGCACAATGGCATTCATTAAGATTTGTAAGCTTTCATTCTCTTGCTCATCATCAGAAGAAAACAAAGAAATAAAGACAGCGCCCGCCGCAATCCAAGCGGAATAACCTCCAAATGTTTGTAATAAACTTGCTTGCTCTAAAGATAAAAGAGTAGCGCCCATTGAGGCTTGGCCTAGACCCGAGCCAATTGCAGCAAGCTTTCGTCCTGTTGCTTTATCGCCCAAGGAATTAAATGTCATGGCCCATGAGTTGGCAATATCAGCGCTTTCTTTAAAATCTTCGGCATAATATCGGCTATCGCCCAAAGCACTGGCATCATTCTCTATTAAACTTAGACGAATATTTTTCACTCTATCCGTTAATTCATAAGCTTGTCGATAAGCTTTTTCAAGCGCTTGATGATGGTTTTCAGTTCTTTGGGTGAGTTCTACTTTGGCATCTCTAAACATTTTTGCAGGATGCTCATCATCAACTATTTTTGCATGTTTTAACAATTCGGAATGAGGATGCAATAAATCCTCTTGAAGTGGACCAAACATCATTTCAGCTGTTCGTTGAGCTGAAATAGAATCACTTGCATCACGATAATCTAAACGCTTTAAAAATGCCATCAAATCAGGCTTTCCTGGACTTGTGGCAGGCAAATGTTTCCTGATAACGCCACCAATACTACCCTCTTCTCGCAATTCTTCTTTAAATGACGTCCAAAATGCATCCAACTTCTCAAATACATCACTTTCAATGGGTTTTGCAGGCTGAACATCGCCGATTTGTTTGTGGTCCGGTTCTAAGCGTTTTAAGGTTTGATACAAGTCTGTCCAAACAGAAGGCCTTTCATAAGCTTCTTGAGCAATTAATCCGCCTCCTGTGTAACCTAGGACTGAGCCTGCCACAGCACCAACAACACCTCCAGCTAAAACAGCTCCAGGGTGTTTTGTAAATCGCAATGCCGTCAGCGCGCCCTGCTTGCCCCAATGCCTTCCTAATGCGACAGCGCCAGTCCATCCACCAACGACTCTTGCGGTTTCACTGAAAAATCGTTCATTATCCTTAGATTGATAAGCTTCCCATAAACACGTTGTATCAAAATAGATACCAAGAACCGTCAACCCTGCCCCTGTAAGCTTAATTGAAGCGACTGTCTTCGATAAAGGCTTCACATAATGCGGATTTGAAATAAAAGATTCGTGGTGAATTTCACGTGCGTACAAACAATCAAGACTTTCTAAATCTTGAGTCAGTGCTAATGAATCAGCAATCCAAGCGCCTTTGATATGCTCTTTTTTAATTTGATATGGCACAGCCCTTTCGTGGTCAACCCAATAACAAGACACATCTTCTCGTAACATTCGTCCAGCATCAATTTCGACAACCAAGGCTTGATTAACATCCACCGCTGTTTTCTGTGGATTGATTAAATAAATATAACTCCTAGCTATAAAATCCTTAGGGTAACGGCTTGCAGCATCTTCAAAAATGGAGGTTGAAATATATGCGCTATCTTTGATTGGACCTGATGCATTGCCATGGACATGCTCAATAAGATTTGAATTGTCCCCTCGAGCCTTAAAACCCTCTTCAAAAATACGTGAAGGCTCGCGCTTGTCTCCGCGATACCAATTAGTTCTATCAGTCTTCAAGGACTCTTCGGATAAAACCACAGGGAAAACTTTAGGATTTTCAGAACGATTATTTGACATAACAACCTACATAAACTTATTTAAACACATGTTTTAAAGTGCATTCCTCAGCACGGGATGCCTCTTTAAATAAACTTTGAGCCAACGATGCGGTACTTCTTTGAAAAATCACTGCATGATTTGAAATGGCTAGTAAATCACTCAAATCATCTATTATCTCTTGAATATAGTCTGCTAAAAAGCTTCTATAACTTCTCTTTTTTATGAGTGTATCTGAAATATGTTTTAACATCTCTGGTGTTATTTTTTGAGTAGGCTCGTTATGTAACATTTCAATTTCTTTTAAAGAGCTGACTTTTAAAATTCGTTCATAATGGCTAGAGACTTCTCTTTGTTCAATAAATGCAAGCATCATTTCACAACAAGCACATATCACTTGACTATAAAAAAGCGCATTTTCCAAAATTTTCTGAGATTCCAGGAAAGGTGTAACGACATCTTCACAACTATAGAGCGTTTCATCAAATACATTCCAAATCCTATTTTGATATCGGCTAGAAGCCAAAAAAAATAATTCATCATTTTTTTGTTTCAAAGACTCAAGGATAGAATAGTTATCGACCGGTGCTTGGCAGAAGACAAGTGGGTCACGTATTTTACAATAATGTGCAATTTCTTGGATTCGAGATGGACTATAAACATTAGCTGTATTATTACCAAATAAACCTCGTTCATAGATTCGATAAGATTGAAGCTCTTCTTCAGAGTAATTTGGATTCTCGTCATAAAGAGGATACCGCTTGATTTTGGATTTGATGCGTTGATATTTATCAAGTTTGGCTTGAATTTGTACTTGTAACACGGGCTTCATGTTTATTGTCCTGAGTTTTTCGATACCAAAACTGTATTTTTTTGGCTGATTGTTCATATAAGGATAATCTTTCATCTGCGATATCAATTTTATCTGCCTGAAACATCGAAACCTGTTTGTTGAAAAACATCATATGAGAAACATTTAGGTAATCAGGGATATACTGTAAAACTAACAAATATCTTGTTGCAGATTTTTCAGGATTTACTTTTTGAAGACCAGTAACCGCATGTTCTAATAACTGATTATGAAAGGTCACCATCATCCCCTCAGATGTTGGCAGTGAATATTGCTCTGAGGGTTTTTGTAGCAAACGAAAATCAAGATTAGCCCGCACATTTTTATGCTTAAAATAAATTAAGCTTAATGCTAGTGCGGATCCAAGCAAATCCTGATGCCATTGCAAATCCCAAGGTTTAGATTCTTGATATTCATAAGATACACAATCGAAGCTGAAAGAATTGTCTTTTGTGCCTTTGAAATTCATACCCGTGATTGACTCGATTGAAGGTAAAATCGTTTCAATGATTTTAGCGAATAATAACAATTGAAAAGATGAGAATTGCCAATCTTCATGAAATTTATTTTTTACAAGAGGACGCTCAGATGAAAAAGAAACCTTGCCAGCGTCATCTACATCAACGCCAATGATGGAGCGCACAAACCACTTATAGGACATGCGAGTATCTTCTCGATACCTCTCTACAAAATCTTGGTCATTTTCAAAGGCCAAGGCTAAGCTTTGCGCCAATTCTTGATTTTCTTGTATTATGATATGATTTTTAGGCATAACTCATCCTCGAAAGAGGCTCATCTAGCTCTTTTGTCTTGAAATCTCGCGCCTGATAATCAGGATAAAAAAATCGCTCTGCAGCATATTTTGCCAAGGGCGACATACTCAAAGCAACCAAGCCAAGACCTATTGCAATTGATATACCAAGACCCAGGGGCGAAGTGAAAAATATTAAAGCTGAAAATCCTGTTGCTAAAATCATACCTAAGATCAAATCTCTAACCATATTTGAGATAAACCATGAGGAGCTTTTGATTTTTGCCCGCTGCATGCCTAATGAACAATCGGAAGTCAAACTTTGATGATGATGATTGAAATATGGAGCAGAATGTTGTGTATCTATATATAGACCTGCGTTGGAATGGCCATAACGATAAATGGCGCCTTGAAATTTTTTGTTAGCTATTTCATAGGCGTCTGGAATGCTAGTAAAATAACCTTCAGCTTCTGGATACCAGGCTTTCTTTATTCTCTCTATAGATGTGCCGTTTTTTTCTAAAAAATAAGATGTTAACTTAAAGGCAATATAACTTTCCGGGTTACTAAAATCAGGATTTAAGAACTCTGCTGTGGTTTTAGGCTTTTTAAGAAACCACCCTTCATCGTCGTCGGTATAAATGCCTTGTATTTGAGCGCCAGCATGACAACCAGGAATAATAGTTTCTTCTACTTCAGTATGTTGAGGATAATCAGGGAAAAGAGGTGCATGAAATGCCGCAGACCACTCCCAAGCATCAAGAGGTTGATGGGGATATAATGCCAAGACATTTTTCAATGGCTTACACATGGATAAATCCATAAACTTGTTTGCCAAACTAATATCCCAGGCATCAAAATAAGGTGTTACCAACAAATTACCAGGCACCGGGTCATGAAGTGCTAAATTAATAGAAAGTTGAAAGGGATTGATGCTCGATAATTGCTTGGCCAACATTAAGGCTGAAACTCCGCCCCGACTATGTCCGTAGATATTGAGTACAACCTCATCTCCAGATTCAATGCACCCTCTAACCTTTTGAATGACTTCTTGACACTGTTTGTCCATGCCAGTGCCAAAAATTGTTCCCATAATGGGATTCACAACACCAATGCCATCAAAATTCATAAAAAGCTGTGAATCGCTTTCTTGCCTTAAGGCATAAAGCCAATTAGCTAAAAAACAAGGGTTGCTTTTTGCATGCCCCGTGCCATTAAAAAAAACCGTTATATATTTTTTCAAGTTAGTACTCCAAACAACCGAGGGCTAGCTTACACTGGGAAATTCCAAGGCGCTTAATTCCAATTGTCTTACAGATTTTGCAATGCCAGAATCTTTTGCAGCAAAAAAGCCTATTCCTGTAGATAACGTAGCCGCGCCAAGCAACACAGGCAAAATTACACCACCTGTTCCAACAGTTAAGCCAACAGCAATAGTTGCAACAACCAATGCTGAAGCAAGAGCAAAAGCAGTATTTCGAACAGACTCCCAACGATAACCTGATAAATTAGAAATCATCTTTTGAATTTCTTGAAGGTTTTGTTGATGATATGTGATGTCATAGGTGACTTTTTCGAATTCTTCTTTGCCTGGATTGAACTTTAAAATATTAACATCTTTTACCGCTTCATATTTTTCGCCCACTACAAAGTAATGATTATTGTATAGGTAAGCATTACTTTCATTTGATAAAAATTTTAAGGCTGCATGAACTCTGGAACAGATACATGCGAGATAAAGAGTTTCATCATTGAGAACTTCAGGTTTATTTAAAGGGTTGCTGGGGATGAAGTTCCCTGCTTCAATACAAAATTGATTGGCTGTTTTAATGGCTTTTGTAATCGCTTTCCTTCTTTTTTCATAAAGTTCACAAGCCTGTGGTGTTAATTCGAGAGTTTCACCAATTGGAACAACTGTATTTAAAAATCTTTGAAGCTCTTCAAGTTTAACTCTTAGAATATTTAATCTTCTGTCTTGATTCATGGGTAAATATCGGACCCGGGGCAAATTAGCAGCCCTGCTTTCTCGTTCGGCATCCCTTAAATCAACAGTATTACGCATAACATACCTCACATATAGAATATTGATATATTAAAACATTTATTGTTTAAATAATAAACACCGTAGTTTTACGGTCTTGAAAATCAATTGGGCTAAATTAATTTTTGAATATAGAGGATTTTTGCAATTAACTCTGATTTGTTTTTTGCATGAAGTTTTTGCTTTAAAACTTGAATGTAATCTTCAACTGTACGATGAGATATTTCTAAAACTTTGGCAATTTCTTTTGCGCTTAGGCCCTGGACAATCAGATGCATACATTCTCGTTGCCTAGGGCTAAACTGACCTAATACCAAATGCTCAATAAATTCTTGTGATGATTTTGAAAATTCCGGGCAAGAGGCTGCTATTTGACAGTCTCGTTTTAAAACAGGGTAAACCTCTGAGTGCGCTAAGCTCAATCCAGTGGAAGTTATTTTTTCATCAAAGTAATCAATAAACAATTCAAGTTTATCAATATTATTTAAATACCAGTGATTGATTGCTGGATTAGTTAAATGAGTTCCGAAATGGTAGTAGTCAGTGTGTTCATTTCGATTTTTAATAATCGTAAAAATATGCTTATATCCAAAATCAAATGCCGCATTGAGCATTTCTCTAGTCTTACCATTACAGTCAACCAAATCCCACATTAAATAATCACCCATCTCTAATTTTGCTGAATCAGCAGATATATCAGCATCATAGAAGCCTTCTTGAATATAGTGCCGAGCATATTCAGGGTTATTATTAATCGTTGAAAATTGGCCAAGATGGTTCACTCGAGCATTTGCAAATGTAGAAATACCAAAAACCTCTAGAGGCTTACAAATCGTTTTAATATCTTCAAAAATATTTGACATTTTGATATCTACAACCCAACAAATAAAGTTCAATTATATCACAAAAAGAGCATATTAAAAACATTTCATTATGTGGTAATTCGATAAAACAACATACAATATCTAAGTTATCATCTATGATAATAGATGAACCAAGAATTAGGAAATTAAAATGAATACCATCATTTTGCTAACTGGGATAGCTGGTACCGGCAAAAGAACCATTGGCCAAAAAATTACCGAACTCAACCCTGAGTTTAAATTACTTCACCACCATGATTATCTTGATCCTATTTTAAAACTACTTGATTCAAATCCACAAAATTCAAATCCTGATTCTATTTGGTGGAGTTTAGATGACAAAGGCTGGGACGCATTAAAAAAAGCAAGGAAAGTTGCTTTTGACACCATTACTTACGCATCACCTAAAAATAGCTCGTTTGTCATCACCTATGAGCTTTTAAACAATAACATCTATCATCAAGCGATATGCGATGAGATTAAAGAAATCGCAACCGTTAGAAAATCCCTATTTATTCCTGTACGTTTGATTTGTGAACTGAATGAACTCATCAAAAGATTAACCAATCCTGAAAGAAAAAAATATTATAAAACTCAAGATACTGAACTGATTAGAAAGAGATTTTCTAGTGATGTCGTATTCCAGTCCAATCTAAAAAATGAATTGACACTCGATGTCTCGAAGCTTAACTCAGAAGAATCCGCCAAAAAAATCCTTGCCTGGGCGAAAAATATTAAAGACTCAATCTAAAAAATATTTCATTCCTTCATGAGATGCATGAAGCCCTAATTTTTCATAAAAACGTTTGGCTTCAGGTCGTTCTTTATTGGTTGATAGTTGCACCATTCTAACATCATGCTGTTTGGCATAATCAAAAGCCTGTCTCATCATCCACTCACCAATTCTTTGACCTCTAAAAGCCTTGGCAACACGAACTGCTTCTATCTGCATTCGGGTTGAGCCCTGATAAGTTAAAGATGGCATTAATGTCAAATGACATGTACCAATAATTTGGTTATCAACCAAAACCACCATCAAATATTGATTTGAATCACCATCAATTTTTTCAAACGCACGAAGGTAATTTATAGGCAAGGTATCACTTATCTTTTCTCTTTTAGAACCCAATTCGTCATCGAATAACAAATGTAGAATCTCAGGCAAATCATCAATGGTTGCTTTTCTTTGAGATAACTTTAAATTCATTTTCTACCTCCAATTTAATTCAATCTTTGGCAACTGGTTCAAATCACAACAAGTGTATAAATAACCATCTAGCCCTAGTGTGTACGTAGCCCCTGTTTTCAGTCAAGATTAGTTCCCACTATAATAATGTGGTGGTCATTTGAATTAGTCGACTTTTATGGGGATAACGCCGGCCATTTCACTGATGATATTAATAAGTTGCGCGCCATTTGGAATCACAACCTTTGCATTGTTTTGCAATGATTTTTCCACGGACTCCAATTTTCTTAGTATCTGAGCATTGCCAACAAAATATTTTTCCGCCGCTTCATTTACTGTTTTTATGGCTTGTGCCTCGCCCTCAGCTTCAAGGATGCGTGCTTGTTTGATGCCCTCGGCCCGTTTGATTTCAGCTCTTTTTTGACCATCAGCAGCTGTTTCGGTGGCGGTAGCAAAATCAATTGCTGCTATTTTCTCATTTTCAGCCTTTACTACTTTGTTCATTGTTTCTTGAACATCTTTAGGTGGGTTGATTTCTTTAAGCTCAGCGCGGACGATATCCAAACCCCAGTTGTTTGTTTCTGTCGCGAGCGTTCTTAAAAGTTCGGCATTAATTTTATTTCGCTCACTATTTGCAGCTTTAAGCGTCATGGTTCCAATAATATTTCGAAGCGTTGTTCTTGCGAGGTTAACAATTTGATTCGCATAATTATTGGCATTATATATCGCATTTTTGACATCATCCTCTGTTGCTCTTACTTTATAATATATTTGAGCGTCAACAATGGCATTTAGGTTATCATAGGTAATGATTTCTTGTTGCTCTGCCTCAACCAGCATTTCGGTGATGTTCACTCGGTACAAGTTTTCAATAAATGGAAAAATCCAATTCAAGCCTGGGGTAGCAAATCGGTTATATTTTCCAAGCAATTCAATAAGACCTCGTTCTGTAGGGCGTAATATTCGTATTCCAGATAGACCAATTATCAGCGCCAAAACCAAGAGTATTGTTAAACCTAACATCATTTGAATGCTCCTCTGTGTAGTTACTTTATTTTTGATATTCTACTTGTAGTGGTATAGTAAATAAGTGTGCTGAGCAACACAAAGTTTGTACCAATCTAAAAGCACAATACGTATATGAGGCAGGTAGATAGTGAGAAAGACGCGTGTCTTACCGCGGAGGTCTGTATTCGCTCAATCTACATACTCTCAGACAACTTTTTGTAAAAGAACCTAAATTCACGCTCTTATGAGTTGTGGTTTTTTCTGAAAAGACCAAATTAAACCTAACACACTAATTCCAATCCAAGTTATTGATTTTATCCTGACAACCAAATAGTAAAGCCATATAAACTGTTGAGGTTGGTGAAAATTGGGAATTAAATTAGAGTCGAAAAATAAATTAATATTATTATTTATAATAATTAGTGTAGAAAAGAAGAAAAAACCTTTTAATATAAACTCAAAGTTTTTCATTTTCTCAGAAGAAAAGATAATCAAAACCAATGCAGGAGTTAGAAACAAAAAAAATCTTGGCCAGTAAAAAACCTGAGTTATAGGTATAAATAGATCGCTATAAGAAGAAGAGATTCCCGATTTTAGAGAAGTTTCAAAAGAAAGTGAAAAATAAGACAAAATGAGCAGTAAAAACGATAAGTAGTGAATTACTTTTTTTAGGTTCACTCGCATTATAATAACTCCGTTTTTATTCAAACTTTGAGAAGTTGTTTTTAAATTAGACCACTTATACCATGTTTTTTTACAATATTAAGTAATTTTAGAATAGCGCCATGTGCATGGCGTTGTCCTTGCTCAAGGCTTTTAATCATTGCTGGACTGACATTTAAATATTTAGCAAACACCGCCTGACTTAAGCCTTGTTTTTCTCTTAATTTTTGAATCTCATCACCAGTAAACTCGTACAATATAGGAAGCTCATCATCAGTAAGATTTTTTAATGTTTTTTTGTCAATGATGTCTGCTTTATAGAGTTCTTGAGCTAAATCATTAATGGTGTCCTGAATTTTACTCATTTTCATTCACCTCATAAAGTTTGCCCATACTAATTAATTTTTCAATTTTTGTATCACTTATATGAATCATTATATAAGAGAGTTATTTTAATTTAATTTAATGAATTCATTTTTAATTTCTATTAAATCTCTAGCATTTAGATTGCTTTTTTTAGCTTCAGCGCAAAATTTTTTTTATTTTTAAATGCTACATATTTCTTCTTGTATATTACATTGTATTATACTTGTGTTGAGTAAAAAAATCAATATTTGTTTTTAATTATTGTTTTTAATTGGATTTTTACTATCGTATTTCCCACAGGGTCAACAGGGCTATTCGCCTATTTTTTTAATGGCTCCTGCCCTATTGACTTGTGGAAAAACGATGAGCAAGATCAGCTAATCATTAATGGAAAATATTTTGCTGACGCTTGAAAATCAAAACCTATTTTTAGGGGAAACTACTCCAGATAATTAATTAAGAAATAAGATGTTTTTTAACCCCACACACCTTTCGCATTAAAATGCTGTCATGTAAGAAGCTGATTTTATGAATTTTTTTGAAAAAAGACATGGAATTTTTTTAAACTTCAATTTATGCCGTCTTTTAAGACACTTAGCTTATCTTTATTTCAAAAACAAGGTTTTATTTTTTTCTTTGTGTTTAAATAAAGAGCCGAAACTGCATCACCACTACATCATATTTGATGCACCACTGTATCAGATAAGTTAAAGGTGCAGGAAAAGCCTTGATTATAAGCTGATGCACTACTGCATCAATGCTGCATCACTACTGCATCTGTTTTTTTAAAAAATATTTCATTTTGTTTTTACTACATCAGTTGTGCATCACAATTACGAGAGATATAATCATAGACTGCATTAAATGCTGATGCAGTGCTGCATCAATTCAACAAAACAAGGGAATCTCGTGAAAAGAGTTACAATTTCGTTAGATGATGCTTTTTATAAGGATCTTACTAAAATTGCCGAAACTCAGAAGAAAAATCTTTCTTCAGTTATTGTCGAAATGGCGTCCGTTGGATACCAATCGGAAAAAGAAAAAGATACTTCAGATGAAAGCCTATTTGTAGATATAGAAAAACACTCATTTAAGTTGATTATACAATCCTATGGTATTTTAAGGCAGTTGGCTCAAAAAGAGTTGGGTTATGAGCAGGGTGATTTTGACCAATTGCGTGAGTTAACTCTTGAAAAATATGAAGCGTTGATGAGACTAAAAAAAGATTTTTGATTTTTATCACTCATGTCAAAGTATTCAAAATTAAAAAATGACTTCATCAGAAGGCTCATTCTCACAAGCATTGTATGCAATTTTGGGTGTATACCCATGTTGTAAAAACCATTTAATTTGGTACTGGCTCGATATTACTTTTCCAGGCCGAACAACCGACTCAATCGTTGTGATATTGTCATTTAAATTGCCAGTGAACATAATGACATGCGCATTTGGCTTCACAAATACATCTCCAACTTTCATTTTAGAAATATCAATTGAGGATGTCTGCTGGAAGATTTGGCCTGTACCCCATTTTGTCTTAAGACCCCATATTTTTGAAATGAACCCTGAACAATCAACTCCGGTTGCACAAGATAATAATGGCGGTATTGCAGTATTAATATTTCCAGCCTTCATCTGCTCAACTTTTCTACTATACATTTCTACCGAATCAAACCCGCCCCAATTATAACTTACTGAAAAAAGACATTGAGATTGTTCTCCTTCCACCAAAAAAGATGGAACCCTCCGCCCAAGGCAGCTGTTATCATTTTCAATTGCCTCAGGTGGATAGCAATGATAAAAATATAAATATTGCAAGGCGCGAATAAACATCATGTCTCTAGATTCGCAGTTCTTATTTGAGACATAAGTTAAAACACTCAGAGCGTTTTCTTTTTTTTTAATACATTTTCAAACTTAGGTAATTTGCTAACCGCTATATTGTTCTTCAATTGAATAAACTTGATATTTTCTTCTTTGGATAAAGGCTGAATGATACTGAAAAATAAACCGTTTGGTTGGCCCGCCATAAACCAAAGCTCGCCTTCATCAGAAATAGCAATTTGATGTTGCACATAATCATCAGGATGTATTGTTGGCAATTGATAAATAGATTGTATTTCTCCAGATTCCAATATTTTAAAAACATATGTCTTAACTGTTTGCGCATTTAAAAATATAGATTGCTCAATCCAAGCTGTACCATCTTTATCAACTTGCTCAATACGAGTCCCTGCATTTTTAAATCTATGATTAAGTTTAACTTCCTTATCTCCAATTATTAATGATGGATTATCTCCCTTTTTAGTTTGATATTTAATTTGATATGTAACTCCATTAACTATTGCTTCGGATTTACTCGCGATCTTACAAGAAAAGCAATCTTGTTTTATGATTTGCCCATACTGATAGGATTGCGCTTTAATATTTTTTAATAAAGACGGAGCGGGTTTATTGGTTTTGTTAATTTCATCTATTAACGTTGTATTAATCAAGTTGGTACGCTTGAAAAAAATTCCATAGTCATCAACAAATGCTTGAGAAATAATGCTATCCAAACTACCTTCTATTTGTTTTTGGTCTACCACTTGTTCATCAATTTTTACAATAGAAGTAGACAATCCATTATTTGCAAATGCATACAAATTATTATTTCTGTCTCTGATTAATCTTTGATAAAAACCCTTAGGTAATTCAATATTTTTTACATATTTTCCAGATTTATTAAAAAATGAAATTTGGCTCCCATCACTATCAAGCACAGCAACAAGCCCTTTAAATACCACAAAATCACTGGGTCCAAAAGCAGATACTTCTGCCTGCTGGTTATTTGAAATTTTTAAATATGGCGTTTGATTATTTAATTTGAAAACTGTTTCAGCATATGCTGAGTTTATGAAAGTTCCGAAAAATAAACTTATACCTACCAGAGGCCAGGCTAACTTTGAATTTTTCATTGAACTATTTCCTTATATCAATTCGTTCCAACTTAATTGCAGTAAATTTTGACCGAAAATAAGTTATTATACAAATTCATTTTTCTTTTTTAATTTAAAACGAAATAATCTTTGGCATTCTACAAAAAATTAGCTGATCTCACCCAATTTCCCATTCAGAGTTAATTTTTCTGGAAATATTGATAGCTTCTTTATTGGTTTTTAGTTTTTGCTGGTCTCCATAGTTTTTTATTTCTATCGAATTCATGATTTGCTCGGATTCATGTTGAGCTTCTCGATTTCGACTAACCACACCATCCTTGATAGTGGCTGCCTCATGAATAAGCCCCAGTTGAGCCTTCACTTCCCTGAGGCCATTTTGTTGAAGAACATCATTCCAGTCAGTTTTTTGTTTATTTTTCAGAGCATGAGGAGAAATAATTCTGACATTTAAGCCTTGTTTTTCCAGTGACTCTTTTGCCTTTTGTGTTGTATCCCATGCTGAGTTTTTTGATTTTAAGTCATTGTCAGCCGCAATCACCACCTCTTGTGGAAATTGTTGCTTGATAAGTTTGCCTAGGTTTTTAAAGTTTGCCACCCCAAATGAAACAATGACGGTTGCTTCTGGATTGGCCATAGCAATGGATGCGGCTGTTTCAGGCCCTTCAGCAAGGTAAACCGTGCCAAGTTTTTTTCCTTTTTGAATAATGCCACCGCTTCCTTGAATAATTCCTTTAGAAAGCTTTGCTGTACTCATGAATGTATTTTTCTTTGCAGTAATCTTGTCTAGGTACACACGTTGAACACCCGTGACTGCCCCTTTTTCATTGTGCGCAGGAATGAGGAGTGCTGGTATTTGATTAGTTTTTTCATGCAAGCGTCCTTTATCATCAAAGGCCTTCCATTTGGCCCCTACTGGCCAATAGTACATTTGCAAACGCTCTGGATATTGAATGCCTCGATGTTGCTTAAGATAAGTTTCAGCAAGTGTACCTTTTAAAGACTTGCCACCTGCCACAATACTTTGTGCAGATAGTTGTTTGTTTTTTGCCTCTTCTTTTTCGCTTGAGTGTGAAAAGGCTGTTATGCGTTCAACGATTTGAAACTTTGTAGCTCCAATACCACTAATACTAGACGCTTCTTTTAAAGCCTCTGAAAAAGACAAACCTTTTTCCTGCATAATTGCCTGAATGGGATTGCCTCCTATACCCTTTCCAAAATCATACCAAAAACCCGCCTTTGGTCCTTTAAGAGACACAATCAACCCGCCTGAGTAACGCATTTCTTTGGAGTTAACTTCTTTAGGCTCCCCAAAAATAGAACGATAAGTTTGCTCAGGATTGGCGATGAGTGATTCCATGATAATGGTGTTATCCAAACGAACATGTTCTTTAAACTTAACTTGAGTATTTTGTTGAGGCTTTTTTAAACTTTCTTGAGAATGACTTGGGTATTGAAGCTGATAGCGACTGATAAGCGTTTTTTGGGCCTCATTTAATTCAAAAGAATGTTTCCCTAAAGCGTTTTTAAATAATGGGTTTTGAAGAGCAACCTTTTCAACGTCTTTAGTCAGTTTCGACCAGTCTTGATGCCACTTTTTGGCCTCATCCACATGCATGATGCTCTCTTTTTGAGAAAGCCGAGTCAATAAACCATCTCGTTCAGCACTTAGTTTTTCAACCTTCGCCCGTCTTTGATGATGGTTTTGAGCGTGAGAATCAATCTTGGCCAAATCCAATTTTTCACAATCTGCAAAAGCAATAAAATGAGCAGGACCACTTTTTAGTTGTGCAGCTAAAAAATCTCTTTTCGCAGTAAGTGTTTGAGCTTGAACAAAACTTTTTTCATTTGGCTGGATTCCATCACCCTTTTCTTTAAAAATATGTTTCCATGCGGTACTCGCTTGCTTGCTTAAAACCTTGTATTCAAGCACTGTTTTATAGATTTCTTTATCTTCTTTGCTGATGTCATTGAAAAAATCTTGTCTGTCGGCAATCTTTAAAATTTGATTAAGCTTTTTTGTATCCGCTCCGAGTTCTTTTATCAATGGGTAGTATCCCTTGATATCTTGCCCAATGATTTTGGCAGCTCTTATTTTTTCTTGAAAATTAGAGGATTGATTAAACGACAAAACATGATTTCTCTTTGATTGTGTCAAAGCTTGTTTGCTTAAGACATTGTTGTCTAATTTGAAATAATTCATTAAATGATGATATTCATTAGAGCCTGAAATCTTTTCAGCAATTTCATTTCGAGTAACTGATAAGGTATTTATTTTTTGTGCCAATTCGCTTGGGATATCTTTGCCTTTTTCAAGCAACTGACGGGTGTTTGAAAAATCCTGGTAAAGTTCTTTAGAAATGGTTTTATAAGTTTTCAGCTTATCAAACATGGCTTTATCTTTTTCACTAAGATTTTCTCTAAATTTCGAATCTTGATAGATACGCGCTTCTTGATTAATTTCCTGCCACATTTTTTCAATCGGCTGATGAGTTTCACGACTTAAATGATGCAGAAAAATATGTGTTTTTTTAGATTGCTCTTTAAGTTGAAAGGCCAAAGACCCTTTATCCTTTGTGGTATTGCTAAAAAAGGAACGGGCTTCTTTTTCAGACTTGTATTGCGCAGCTTGTTCGCCAAGCTTTCCAAGTCTTGAAATAGCTCGCTCTTGCTCTTTTGCAATCTGATACTGTGGCGTATTAAACCGATTTAATTTGCCAATCGAAAAATGTTCTAAAAATGGTTTATGGGACTCAATATTTTGGGCGATTTGATAAGCCAATTGATTTCTTTGGCTAGACAATTTAAAAAGAATCTGTTGTTGTAATTCCTGCTTATTGCCATTTTTAATTGATGAAAAAGCTTTTTGGGTTTGCTCGCATAAATTCACATATTGTTTCACAGTTTTAGCTTTCTCTAGCTCTTGAGGATTTAAAGATTTAAAAAGACGCAAAGTCTCAGGTTTTAATGATGCTTTTTTTCTAAATGAGTTGGGAATGCCAATTTGAATGGCCGCCAAACGCGAAGCTTCAGGAGATTTTGCAATTTGATTAGCATAATACCCCGCAACTAAGGTTTTTTGTTCTTGCTTTGCTTTTGCATAGGCATCAATTATAGATTGATTACGCGCAAAACCGTCTTCAAACTCTTTCTTTTCACTCATGATTGAGGCAATAGAAAGACTGTTTTGATTGTCTTTAAAAAAATCTTGGTGGGTTTTGACTTGTTGACTAGATACAGATTCTAAAGCAGTTTTTTTATCATTGAGATTGAACTCAAGTGCCTTCAGTAAATTGGTTTTTGAATCAGTGATTAAAGTCATATTTGAAATTGCGCGACTGATTTGCACATAATAATTTCTCAAGTCGGCAAAATTTTCATTATAAGATTCCATTAAGCCAATGCCATTTTTTTTATCCTTTCCTTGCACTTTCATATTGGTTAAGACATAACCATGGTCAATATGCTTAAGCTCATTCGAACCTATAGGAAAAGTCTTTAGTTCTTTATTTTGAAATTCTAAAGTGACCTCTTTTTCTGAAATTTCTTTAACCTTTGCCACAGAAGAGTTTACCAACCCAGAGGCATTATGATTGCGCGTAATCAATATTTTATCATTTTGAGATATAGGTAAGGAAACCCGCTCATAAAGCTCTAAAAAACGACTCGAGGCAATTTGTCTTGAAGAATACTTGGGAAGCTCATTTAAATGCAAAATATGATGACGGCCGTCCTCCCCTATCAAAGGAACGACATTTTTCTTCAAATCTTTTTCTGTCATCTCACCAATTTGGTAATATTTTCCAGATTGAACGTTACTTTTTTCGAGATTAAGATTGCTACGAACCACATCGCCTGCTTGATAGTATTGAGCGTGATAAAATTTCACTTGCTCCATTGATTTAGCATGTAAAGTATCAAGCTCGGTCTCTTGTACTAAAATTGCGCCTTCTTTTTTTAATGACTCACGAATCATTCTTGTAATATCACGACGATTAGCATGTGTTGGCGCAAATAACAATGTATCTTCGCGTTGCGAAAATGGTAACATCAACCACAGATTGGCCATTATGGAAATTCGCTCTTGATGTGTACCTAATTCCTTAACCTGGCTTAAGTTTTGCAAAGAGTCGTGAAGCTCTCCCCGAATAGCATCAGAGACAGATGCTTTAGTCTGCTCATTACGTTGACGAACAATATGCTCCATCATGGCAACCCCAATGCCATAATCTTGAGCTTGTTCGAATATTCGACCACATTCAACACTCGATAACTGCGCCTTATCTCCCACCAAAAGCAAGCGAGCACCTTTTTGTTCAATCAATTTAATAAGCTCAAAACCTTGGTGAGTGGAAAGCATGGAAGCTTCATCTAAAACATATACATGTTTTTTTAAGAAATGACTGGGAGCGTTTTTTAATTCATTGAGTACAATTGGAAAAACATCCGAGTGAATATTAGCTTTATTTCTTAATTCATTTACCGCACTTGTGGTAACCGATAAGCCACGCAACTGAAATCCTTTATCTTCTGCAATTTGTTTTGCCAATTGCAAAAAAGTCGTTTTACCAGTACCAGCATAGCCTTGAACAGCATGGAAACGGTCTGCAGAAGTAAAAATATTTAATAAAGTACTTCTCTGTGAAGGCGTTAGTTCAAACTTTTTATCTTCTTGATAATGTCTAATAAAATTTGATACGGCATTAATGGTTGAAATAGGCTTTAAAATGTCCTGATTCGATTTTATTCTTGCTAAAGTCTCGGTTTCCATAGTTAAAAGCCAAGGTGTTGTATATACATCTTTTTTGCTATAAACATCAAAAGCTTTGTACAGCATTTTGTTTTGGACAGCATCAGCAATAGATTTTTGGATATCCTCTACCGTTACAATGGTTTTACCACACAAGGTATGATTCAAAGCGATTTCTTTGAGTTGTTTGTCATCAAAAATACTTTGTTTCTGGGCTAATGATTCAACCGCCACAAAAACTGCCTCTTTAGCCTTCATCTCAGCCAAATCCACCTTCTCATAAAAACGATGAAAAATTTTTTCTTTGATAGATTCAAAAAGATTTTTACTTTCAAGATTTTTTGTTTTTTCTTGATGGTTCTCAACAAAAGACCTAGCATCAAAACCAAGGTGTTTCGCCCGAGCTTCCCAATCAGCCTCTAAAACAGACAAATCATGTTCTTCTTTATCCGGGCGTGAAAGTTGTGTTGCAATACTGGCATATCTTGCACCTTCCCAATTATTTTCTTCCATAACCTCTTTTTTATTTTGACTACGGCTAGAAAATTCATCGATAAGTTCTTTGGGAAAATCGGCAAGTTCAAACAAGCCATGTCCTACATCTTTTAAACGAAAAAAATGTTCCTTCAAAAGATTGGCATACTCTGTACGATAAGCACTAAGGCCAACATATTTGATATGTTTTTGCAATTGCTCGATGACTCCTTGGTTAAAATCCATATCACTTGCTAAGGAACGTGCTTTTCTATCCTCACTAAAAGTGACATTCATGGTCAAGCAATGGGTGTGAGTATTTGGCTCATTGGCCCGACTTGTAGGTTGACGAATGGCTGCAACCGTTAAATTTCCTGTATTGACATAATAGGTCTTTCCCTCAACCACAATTCGGGTTTGAGCAAATTCCTCTTCAATTCTTTTAATTGCACGCTCCACTGCCAAATCATGAAATTCAACTAATTTCTTAATACCCAAACCAATCAAAATTGAGATGCTTTTGGGGGCGGTAAATGTCATGTCAAAACCAGGTCGATGCTCACCTTTGGCGTTTTTTAAAACTTGTCCATTTGGAAGCCTTCCTTCTAAAAGATCCAACATATCTTGCTTTTCAACCTTTCCTGAAAGCCCCATAATTTCTGCCCCCTTCCCAAGCCAGCGCATTGATTGCGCATCGCCTGAATAATATTCAAAGGCTGAATGATAATAATCTGCTGCCCCTTGTGCTGAGCGTAATGGTTGCACACTTAACATTTTTAACTCCTTAAAAATCAATTAGCATATCGACTTGTTTATTGGTTTTATTTTTTGGAACCTCATCGTCATCAACCACAATAGGCGTTGATGGCGCATCCAATAGCTCACGATTTTTTAAACCTATGCGCTCAACATAGCCAAGATGTTCAGCTGTTCTTTTTTCTAATTTCAAATACAGTTGCGTCGTTGGATACTGGCCGGGCAATCTGACAAAACAATTTAAGTCTTTTAACTCTAATATTTGTGGATAGGCCACCACAGGTCTTGTTACTCGATTATTCCCCAAAGAAATGCCATCTCGAATGCTATTTGCGCCATATGAGTAATTCTCACGAGGCTCTTCGATTTCCTCTTCACCCAGCTCTCTTGAAACAAGTCGCGCCATATCTGAACTTGGACTTCTAAAGAAAAAACGGGTGTTGAGCAAATCAAATATCTCTTGCGCCCCACTCCTGCCATAGACTTTTTCAAGCTGAGAAAAGCTTTGCATCCCTAATAAAAAACAGCCTCCAAACTTTCTAACCTCCGCTATGGTTTCACCAAGCAAAGGAAGCTTATGCAATGTCGGCAACTCATCACAAATAAACCAAATTCTTCGATTAGGGTCTGGTGTGAGGCTTAACATGGTTAAAGATGCCATCGCCAACCACATCGAAATCAATGGCTTTAAGCTTTTATGTTGACCTCCATTTGAAGAAATAAATAACCATCCTTGATTTTCCTCATTTAAAATATAATCTCGAATTGAAAAACCATCTTTCAAGGATTCTAGCCCACTTAAAGACTGGAATGATTTTAAATAGGTCGTAATGACTGAGCGAATGGAGATAGCAGTTTTTTCAATTTTTCCACTAACCAAAGTAGCTGCAGGTGTGCCTTCTAAATATTTTTCCAGATTTTCGAATTCGCCGGTTAAAAGTAATTTCAAAAGCTTTTCAATGGAGCGGTCATCGTCATGGCGCATTCGTGAGGCTGCAGATACAAAAACAGTTCTTGCTGCGTTGACCCAAAAAGGGTCTGATTCACCATGCATCGGAATCAGACTTTCTGCCATATTCTCTAAATCGGTATCTTGAGGGGCCTCCAACCACAAATCCCAATTAGGGCATCTGGCATCAAAAGGATTTAATACTTTATCTTTGCCTTCTTGGAAATAAGCTGAAATAAAAGCGCATCCCTTATCATAGATAATGGCTCTATCCCCTCTTTTGCGGATGGCATCCAAAATTTTCATAATCAATTGGCTTTTACCTGTACCTACTGTGCCATGTACCAAGAGATGCTGAACCTCGCTATTTTTAATCAAAGGAAATTTATCAATAGTGATATCTGATGCCATTTTTTCTTTTTTAATTTTATGCGCCACCACTTTGGGTGTTTGAATTTGGCTACCGCGAATAAATTGATGCCTAGTTTGTAGTCGTCCTTTTCGAATGAAATAGATGGTTGAAACAATCGCAAATAAACCTGTGCCCAGACTTGCCATCCAAATAGACTCGATAACCGCATTTAAAACCATTTGGGATACTTTTGGGTAATAGGGGTTAGTTACTAGTGCATGCACCGATTGGCGATAAATATGACCGTTATAGGGCACCTGAAAGGTAGCTGTTAATCCTGTGGCATCAAAAAACTTCGCCAAATAAAAATAAAGCGTTTGACTTAAATATTGTTCTTGTATTCTATACCAAGAAATCCCAATCACGACAAGCACCCAAACCAAAGAGCACATCGTTAAAAGTGACTTAACAAT
>DHHZ01000065.1 GCA_002403515.1 Legionellales bacterium UBA4759
AATTTTTTGACCCACTTCTGGGCTCTGATTTATACCAGCGCAAGTTATGCAGCACTCATTGGTAGTCTTTTACCTTTTATTGTGGTTCTCATGTCTTGGTTACTTTTGAAAGAAAAAATTCAACAGCAAGATTTTTTTGCCATTTTAATTGCCAGTATTGGTGTGTTTTGTATTCATTTCACCCCTCAAGAATTTTCAATGAAAATTCAGCAGTTGCAAGGTGGTCTTTTAATTGTTTTAGCCTTGGTATTTGATGCACTTTATCTTATTTTTTCCAAACGTTATGGTGTACCTGTATCAGGTCTTTTGTATACATTTTTAGTCGCTTGGATTAATGCCATTTGTTTTATACCGTTGGTGATGCATTACCCTATTGAGATTGGCCATATTTCAGCAAGTGCTTGGGGCTTATTGTTTCTGATGAGTTTATCGTTTATTGGCTTTTATGCCTTTTGGATGAAAGCATTGCAATATGCCACCGCTTCAAAAATCGCGATTTCAACGGCCATTGCTCCACTGGCAACCGTTGCTTTAAGTGTAGTTTTTCTGCATGAAAAATTTCAAACCTTGGGGATTGTTGGCATGAGCTTAATTATTCTAGCATTGCTTCTCCAGCAAGCGAAGGCTCCCATGTTTTCCATTCTTGGGTTGAAAGGAAAAACAAACCGCAAGTCATTGAATAATCGGGGTATAACTGACTTAACGCCTGAGCATAGCGATTGAGTTGAATTCGGTATTGGTCATTATCTTTTTTGGTTTTAAAATCGATAATCCATAGTCGATTATTTTCAATAAAAATTCGGTCAAGCACCATATGCCGAATAATCTCACCATCCTGAATTAATAAAGGAAATTCATTTTTTTCAAAATTTCTTTTTTCGCAAATCCATGCGCCAATGGGGTGTTTGAGAAATCGCAGGACAAGTTCTTTGATTCTTATTAAACCTTGTTCACTCTCAAATTTTGACAGGCCGTGGGCTTTAAAATATTGCATAGCAATGCCCCAAGGAATATTTTGGTGCTCTTGGGGATGATACTGGCAAATCCATTGCAAGATGCGATGGGCAATGGTTCCCATGAGTTTTTGTTGTGCGTGGTTTTGATAGCCTTCACCGACATGAAAACGTTTCTCAAAGATAAGATGCTGTGGCTGGATATAATCTTTTTCAGCAATGCGTTTGTGCATGATTTTCTTTTGAGAGCTTTGAGTCTTTTGCGAAGAAAGCTGTCCTTCTTGGAAATAATCTTTGGGAAATAATGTTCGAAGTGAGCCTTTTGAAGCTTGGTTTTGAGCATCGAAACAATAAAGCCTTTGTTTTGCTCGGGTAAAAGCCACATAACAAAGTCTTTGTAATTCATGATGTTCCTGTTTTTTCTCATACCATTCCAGCAGTTTGAGGTTGGGATGATTTATATCAGGTAAAATGAGGTAATCTAAACTATTTTGGGTTTGTAGCCACTTCAACATGGTTTTTTCAGATTTTTGTGTTTTGCTGCCCATGTCAGGAAGAATAACCCAGTCAAACTCCAAGCCCTTGGATTTATGAATGGTCATGACTTGCAACTCTAAACCGCCAGAAGAAGACACAAAAGTTTTGCTGAGTTTGTCAGTGATTTCCCGGACACTGGGCCATATGTATTTTGCACACATCTGCTCAATTATCCCCAAAAACAACATGACTTCTTCTAACTCATAAGGCGTTAGGCTTTTAAGAAAAGACAGTTGATGGGCCATGTCTTGAATGAGTTCTACCAAAGGAACCTGATGGCGTTTACGCCAAGCTTTTTGAAAGATATCCATGAAATATTGAAGTCGAGCATGTGCGCCTGGATTTGAACTCAAATATTCAAAAAGACTGGTCTTGGGTGATAGTTCAGCAATGGTTTCTAATTCTTCAAGGGTAAGACCACACAATGGGCTTCTCAATACCGCCAACTCATACACCCGATGACCAGGTTCTAAAAACACCTTGGTTAAATTCCAAAGATCACGAATATACAAGCGCTCTCCCAAAGGGAATAAATCAACACCGGCGTATTGAAATTGTAAAGACTCCAGGGTTTGTAAAATTTCAGGGAGCTTTGAGCGTGTGCGTACTAAAATAGCCACACGGGTATTTTTTTTATTTTTTGCTTCATGAAGAATATCCACAATAGCCTGAGTTTGAGCTTCACTGGTCTCATAATAATTTGCTTGAACAAAACAATCATTGGCACCAGGAATAACCGGCTGGGCAGGGTGAAAACGAACCCCACCTAAATCAATTAGTTCAGTTTTTGGGAAAATCTCAGCAAAATAAGCGTTAAAATGTTCAATCAAATGGCCATTGGAACGAAAGTTTTGAGTCAATTGTAGTGGTGTTAATTGCAGTGGGCCAAGTCCTTGCTGGCAGGTGTTGAGAAATATTCCAACATCGGCACTTCTGAAGCGATAAATAGACTGCATGGGGTCACCGACCACAAACATCGTTTTATGCTCTTCTGATGACCACTCCTGAATTAATTGTTGAATCAGCTCCAGTTGTACCCAAGAGGTGTCTTGAAACTCATCAATGAGTAGATGGTGCAAATGGTTGTCAAAATACAAACTGACATCACTGTGTTGTAATGCAAAAATTGCTTGCTGGGCCACATAGATATAATCCATGCTTTCTTGTTCTTCAAACACAAGGTGAAGATGGGCCGCTAATAAAGGCAACAAACGATAATAGCTTTGAAGCGTCTCCCAATCGATTTCAATTTCTTGAGGATGGGGTATATCAATGAGGGTATTTAAATATTCAATAAATTCAGGGTAATGCTCAAGCTCTGATAAAAAGGTAGTGCTTTTTTCTTTGAGCATGGCATATCGACTATCTTTGGCATTTTTATACACGCCAATATGATGATCAAATGCTTTTCTTGGAGTTCCTTGACCAGTCAGTAACATTTCTTTTAAAGCCCTAAATTGTGCTGATGTTAAGTGATCAAGATTTTCAAGATTTTTTAAAACCTCGAATCCATCTGGAACATAATCATGGTAATCTTTAATTAAAGCCATCAAGTCTAATGTGGCTTGTGTTGAAAGACTATTTTGCCAGCCCTCCCAATGTTTTAAAGATAAATCACGCAGGGCACTCAAATGTTCATCCAAGCTTTTGGTTTTATTATTTTGAATGGCAGGTAACCATTGGTCTCTTTTGTAAAGCAAATCACGCAATTGATTGAGCAGGGTACTCAATTGATTATTCACTTGGCGAATCAAACATTTTAAATCATTGTGATAGACTTCATCTGCGCGACAAAACTCAAACCAGTTTTGTACGGCTTTTTGATAAATGGATTTGGGGTCTGTTTGTAACTCGGCCAGTGTTGCAAATTCTTCTTTGGGAATGGCTTTATAAATTTCCATACAAAACGAGTCAAAGGTTTTTATCTTTAATCGTTGGGGGTGATCGAGAATTTGCCAATTGAGTTGCTCGGCGTGTGATAAAGCCTCTTCTGCCAGTTGTCGAGTTATTCTTTGATGTTCATTTTTTAATGGCGTTTGATTTTTGGCATCTCGAAGAGCTTGTAATATCCGATGGGCCATCTCAAGTGCGGCTTTTTTTGTAAAAGTCAGGGCCACGATTTGTTCGGGCTCGGCAACCGTGGGTAATAAGGCTAAAAAACGCTGGGTTAAAAGCTCAGTTTTGCCAGAACCGGCAGGCGCTTGCACAATAAAGGAATTGTTAGTATCGAGTGCTTTTGTTCTGGCTTGGACATCCATGATTAAACTTCTTTAAATATTTTTTCAACTGCAGGCGATCGTAGATTATAATTTGAACTCATACAATACCCATAAGCCCCAGTTGTGGCAATTAACATCATATCATTTTCATGGGTCTCTGGGAGCATGCGGTCGTAGCCTAGAGTATCTGAGGACTCACAGATAGGGCCTACCACATGCGCAAAGCTTTTGTGCGGATTTTCAAAACGAGAAAGATTGACAATCTGGTGGTAAGAACCGTACAAAGCAGGTCGTATTAAAGTATTCATCCCAATTTCAATACCCACAAAGCGCACTTTATTTTTAGTTTTTTCTTGGGTAGCTCTTGCTAGAATAACACCACATTCTGCAACCAAGAAACGACCTGGCTCTAACCATATCTCAATATGGGGGAATTGTTTTTTCAAGGGTGATAATTGTGTTTCAATGGTATCGAGATCGAGTGGATGTTGACCTGGGCGTTCAACAACACCCAACCCACCACCCAAATCAATTGCTTGAATATTGGGGAAGTCATGCACCAAAGATAATAAAAGTTCTGCCGTGTCAGGCCAAAGTTGTGGCGATAATATGCCACTGCCCGCATGAGCATGTAGGCCTATGACATTGATGTGATGTTTTTCAATCAAGGCTTTGGCTTTTGCGATGTCTTGTATGGTAATCCCAAACTTGGATTCATCACCACTGGTGGATACATATTTGTGATGACCGGCGCCAATACAAGGGTCAATGCGTAACATCACCGATTGGTTGTTGAGCAATTGTCCCCATTTTTCAAGCGGGTAAAGGCTATCAATGGTGAGTATGACACCTTCATTCAATGCATATTGGTATTCGCTTTGATGCGCAAAATTGGGGGTAAATAGAATTCTTTTTCTGTCAATTTGAGGAAATAGTTCAATAACACGCTTGATTTCTTGTTGTGACACACACTCAAAATTCAAGCCCTGGCCTTCAATGACTTTGAGTAAATCGACATTGGCATTGGCTTTCATGGCATAAAACAGTTTATCAATGCTTTTAATGGCTTTAAGCTCATGAATTTTTTGCATTAAAACTGCAGGGTAATAAGCGTAGCAGGGGGCATGTTCCTGACCAAAGCGAATCAATGCGTCTTTGTGTTCTAACCACCAAGGCTTTGGTGTTTCTGGCGCAGGATTAAACTCTTCTTGCCAACTTTTTGAGTAATAATAACTTTGCGGGTTATTGTCGATTAATAATTGGTGAAGTTGTTGAGTGATTTTATCGCCTTTGGATTCATCAACAACAATGTTTAAACTCAAATCATTTGAAGCCAGACTAATTAAGTGAACTTGTTGGTCGTTAAACAATTCAAAAGTTGAGCCCAGTTCAGGAAGAATGCGACGAATATGATGGCCAATTAAGCTAATAGCACTACAAGGTTCTATCAGTTTGGCTTTGCACACTTGATTAAGCTCATCGATGAGGGCTTGAAGAGCTGCGCGTTGGTGACTTTGGCCATCCAATGAGAGTGTGACATGGCATTCTGCGGTACTGATTAAATTGATGGAAAAATGGTGTTTGGCAAAAATCTCAAATATACGCGCTAAAAATCCTGCTTGTTGCCACATGGTGCTGGTATCTAAAGAAATAACAGTGATGCTGGATTTGATTTGAATAGATTTGACGGGGGGCGCTTCAATATCACTGTCTACAGTGATTAATGTCCCAGGATGTTCAGGATTCCAAGTATACTTAATGGCCATCGGAATTTGTGCTTCACGCACAGGCGAAATGGCCAAAGGGTGTAACACTTTGGCGCCCATTGAGGAAATCTCTTGAGCTTCATCATAGTTTAATTGTTTTAAAAGACGAGCCTGGGGCAATTGATGCGGATTGGCAGTATAAATCCCAGGAACATCAGTCCAAATTTCACATTTGTCTGACTCAAGAATTGCCGCAAATAATGCAGCCGATGTGTCTGAGCCACCACGACCTAACAATACGGTTTCTTGACGGGCATTTGAACCAATAAACCCTTGCGTGATAATCACTTGTGCAGAATGATTGGCCAATTCGTTTTGTAGGGCTTTGTTGGCTTTGGGCTTACATCGTGCCTGGGTGTAGTTCATGATTTCATCGTGAGAGTGATCGATGGTGTGAATGGCATTACGGGCATCATACCACAAACAAGGCAAGCCATTTTTTTCCAAGTATCGTTGACCCAATTTGGTGGACATGAGCTCCCCAAGGCTCATGATTTGAGCATGGGTTTTGGCTGGGACATGATCAAGTAAAGCAATACCAGTTAATAATTTTTCCAATAAATTTAAATCATCAATAAGAATATCTCTGGATAATTCCAGTTCATCACATAAGTCATGGTGCAATTGCGTAAATTCATTTAATAACTCCTTGTAAGAATTTTGTCGTGCCAGAGCAATCAATTGTTCTAAAGTATTCGATGCTTTTGAACGCGCAGAACACACCAGTATGGGTTTTAAACCGTTTTCAATATGAGTGCGGGCGATATGGACAATATTATCCCAAGTTTGTTTTGAGGAAACACTGGTTCCGCCGAATTTAGAGACGATGGTATGCATAATTTTGATGAATTTACTAAAAATTTGAAGTTAACATTATGTTCAAATTTATGCAATTGATTGCTTGTTGTTTGTACATCAATATACGTATTTTTTTACGTATTGCATGGCAAAAATTTTATCTATGCTTGCAAGTGAAATTTTTAACAACAATCGAGGAGAAAAAAATGCGTAATCCTGGCGAACAAAGAGCAGGTGGTGATGACAATAGACCAAGAAGATTCTGGGAAGGTCGTCGAACTTCTGAATTATTGAGATTTTTTGGGTTTGATGTCAATTATCGCCCCAAAGTACGTGCTGTTGGACAACCCGCTGAGCCTAGAGAAGTGGTGATTGAAGAAATCATCAAAATGGATAATTTAGCCCAAGCACCAGGAAGTGATCAACAAGTTATTCATATAGCACAGCGTTTCCAGGATATGGATTTTGCAGAGACAATGGTTGCTATTGGCCAACGTTTCAGAGCGCGTATTGAAAGTTTAAGATTGGTGGATACCCCTGAAAACCGAGCCCAAGCCCAGGCTTTAATCCAAGAATACAACGCAAGTATTGAAAACATTCGTGTGGCGTTTGCTGATATTTTAGGTGAACGTGTGACCCATTCAGAAATTATCGATGTTTTAGGTCAATTGCATGACTTGCGTGAATTTGGTGCCGCACAACTTGAAGAGATTCGAGGCGCTATTGCAGATATTGAAGGTCGAATTATTGATCAAGCCAGTTTTGAACTTTTGCAAGTTCAAATGACTCAAGTGTTGACGTCTAGCCGCTTAAATCATGAGCAAATCGAACAATTGCGTGAATTGTTTGGCAATTTTGAAAATCAATTCGTCTCTAGAGAGGCATTGAATGAAGTGCGAAGAGTTGTGGATAATGATAGACAACGATTAAATGCTTTAGAGAGGGATTTAAATCAAGCCCATAGACAAATTCAAGGTATCATAGCGGGAAATCAAGCCAGAGACGAAAGAATTGAACAATTAGAGCGTGAACTTAGAAATTTACGAGGTGAAGTGCAAGCTTTTATGCGAGATAGTCAACAATCACATCAGCTTTTGACTCAAGATATTGCCCATATTCGTGCATCCATGATTAACCGTCAGCAATTGAATCAATTGACAGGTCAAATCGAAGAAAATCGTGTGGCGGTGAATCAAGCCATTGGAAGGCTACAAACTGCAGCTGGCGATATCCCCGCATTGCGTCAAGAGTTAGTTGATTTTATTGCACAAACCCGCCAAGAGATTGCTGGTTTTGTGGCACAACTGGAGCAATTGACTCAAGGGCAAGTTAATCAAGCAGCTCTTGATGAACTAGCACAACGAATTGATGTTAATCATCATCAATTACAAGCGCAAATGGCTGGCTTACCTTTGATTCAACAAGAAATTGCAGCCCATCAAGATAGACACAATGATTTGTTGCAACAATTGGCAAATATGCGCGCGGATATGCAGCAACAATTAGGACTTAGAAATCAAGTGCACGTGTTGTTACAAGCAGTTGAACGCAATCGCAGAAATATTGAGGTTTTACAAGGTGATGTTGCACGCTTGCGGCCCCAAGCAGTTGAAGTTTTGCCAACTTATGAAAAGGATTTTGATAAAAATCATAAGGTATTGTTTAGACCAGAGCAAAATGGTATCCAAGTTAGTATTTTTAAAACCAGTAATGGTGCTGTATTGGGAGCGCAAGAGGTCAATGATTTTTTATGTCATCATGCCCAGCGTAGACCTGAGTCTTTAAGTGAATTGTTTCAATCACGAGAGCTTGCAGCACCAGGATTTTTGGCTCAACACGGTTTGTTTGCACAAGCAGAGCAAGTTGCTCAATGGCCTGCGCCAAGAGTGATGGCAGTTTAATTATACTCAATGTTGACTCCACCTTCGGGTGGAGTTTTTGTATGCAATTGTTTCTGGCCAATAGAAATTTTAGAGGTCTCATGCTAGCAATTGACATTCTGTTAGATTCAATTATGATGTTTTTTCAAATTTTTTATAAAATAACAAATTTATGAATTTTCCATATAGTAAACTGTTTTCATGTTTAATGTGTTTGGGTGTAAGTTCTGCCCTGCAAGCTGGTAGTTTTTCTTTATATACCGAGGGCAGCGTTTCTGCAGTACAAAATTTTGCAGCAGGCGTTGCAGCAGAAGGTCGCGATGCATCGGTAGGTTGGTACAATCCCGCAGCCCTTGTCCTTCTAAAAAAAGCTGAATTGGTTGGTGGCGGTATTGGCGTCAATCCTGTAGCTCGTCTAACAGGTACTTCAAAACTCTATCAATATGACCCCAATGATGACACTGATCCGCTTTTATATGGACCATACACTGAATCTTTTAAGGATTTAGATGGCGCAAGAGAAGCTATTGTGCCTAATATTCATTTTGCATTACCTGCCGGTGATAGGGTGGTTTACGGCCTTAGTATTGTTTCTCCGATGGGCCTTGCTTCAAATTGGCCAGGAACATCTGCAGTACGTTATGCAGGAACTTATAGTAATTTACGTGTGATTGATTTTGCACCAGAAATGGGTGGATTAATTACAGAAAATTTTGCAGTGGGCGCAGGGATTGATTTTCAATGGGCCAATGTCAATTTTGATAATGTGATTGGCGCTCCAGCGGTACTGCCTTCAATCAATCCTGATATTCCAGTCACAGAATGGGATACTACCGTTCAAAACCATGGCAACTCTTTTGGTATTGGTTTTCATGCAGGCTTTTTAGCGAAATGGAATGATGATAACACGCGATTTGGTTTTAATTATCTTTATGGTGTTACCCATGATTTCCAAGGTTCTTCGCAGTTAAGAGGGATTTTTGCTGATCCGGATTTTTTCAATAATCAAGCCTATTATTCACTGGATGCATTGTATGCAGATCCTGTCAAATTTCCAGACATCATGACTTTTAGTCTGTTTCAAAAAGTCAACGATAGGGTGGATATCATGGGTTCTGTGGTTTACACACTTTGGTCTTCTTTTCAATCAATTACTTTACACAATATTCCAGTGGCTTCCATTCCAATGAATGATATCATTCCACAAAATGCCACTGCGATTCAAAATTATCGCAATGCGCTACGTTTGTCAGCCGGTGCAAATTATCGCTTGACTGAGAAATGGGAGTTAAGAGGTGGAGCTGGCTGGGATCAAACACCCACCAATGACATTGATAGAGACGTTCGTCTTCCTGATGTGAACAAATGGGCCTTAGCAGGCGGTGTTCACTGGCAACCTAGTGAAGCCTGGGGATTTGATTTTGGATATAGTTACTTATGGCCTGCAGAAACTGCCGCAATTAACAAAACTCAAGTCTTGGATAGTCGAAATTGGGTAGTGGTTGATGCCACTGGTCATTCTTATGCCCAGCTTGTCGCCCTAGGCGCAAAATGGCGTATGTAGTAAAAAAAATACCAGTCAGGTGACTGACTGGTATCGTTTCTCATGATAACTTTATTTTAGTCTTTATAAAGTGATGTTTCGCCAGGCCCATTAACTTCTAAATGATAACCATTGGCAGCAATGTATTTAGGACTAATATCGCCGGTGATTAAATTAACAGTTAGCATACCTAAATCAACAGGTGTGTTGGTGTCGGTTTCCATTTTAACCAACGCTTGGCATTGATTATTAACAATGTGACCATAGCACGCTAATTTTACCGATGCCCAAAAAACCTTGTTATCGCTGTTGGCTTTGGTTGGGTGTTGAGAGGCGATGGTGCCATTGATATATGCATTCGATTCAACGTTGGTGTGGTTGTGGGTAATCAGCTGTTTTGGAGCAGCAAAAGCAACAGATGCCAAACCAAATAAAGCGATACTTAAAGTTTTTTTCAACATAACACTATCCTATAAATAGTAAAAATTGCCTACAATATATGCAAATGATGGAAATAATGCAAGCTTTTTTTAAACCCCAATGTCTTCAAACCACAAATGCGGACATTTTTCGATAAAAGTTTTCATCATGTCGAGGCATTTCCCATCATTTAAAACAGTAACTTTCACGCCTTTTTGTTTTAAGAGTTCTTCCTCACCCATGAAATTGGTATTTTCGCCAATCACCACGTGTGGAATTTTATACAATAAAATAGCGCCTGTGCACATTGGACAAGGTGATAAAGTGGTATAAAGTGTTGATTCTTGATAGATCTTTGCAGGCAAGCGACCGGCATTTTCAAGGGCATCCATTTCACCGTGTAATGTGGCAGACTTTTTTTGAACGCGTTGATTATGCCCACGGCCAATAATTTTTTGTTCATGAACCAGTATTGAGCCAATAGGAATGCCATTTTTTTCTAAACCTTGTTCTGCTTCCTTGATGGCCTCTTGCATAAAATGATGATGATCGAGCATAAATTATCCTTAATATATCAAATGCATCATTATGACATAGAAGGTCTTTTGGTTGAATCATTCTCAGGGGATTCGTAGCCCAAAATTCTAATTAAACGATCGACTTTTTGAATATGATTTTCAACAATCAAAAAATTCAAGGCAGGGCAATAGCGATTGACTAAATCAATTAATTTTTTATAAAAAGCCATTTGATGGAGACTATCTCGCCATTGGTATTGGTGTTTTTCTTGGGTCCAAGTATCTATATCTTTTTGTGATATTTTATCATCTTTGAATGATTGAATCGAAGTTAGTTTTTTTAATTTTTCTTTTAAAATGGCGTAATTTTTTTCCTTGATATCAGGAAAAGGTAAGAAGTGGGTCAAAAAATT
>DHHZ01000048.1 GCA_002403515.1 Legionellales bacterium UBA4759
CCTGCTTGGAAATAAGTTGACAAAATACACTTTTTGATTAAAAATTAAATATATGTGCGTTGTGAGGTCTTAAATATGTGTGCTTTTAAATGCAGTAATTATCAACAATATGTGAATTTACTTCCACAGGATGCCAAGGCCTCCCTTGAAACGGCTATGCGTCAAAATCAAGCTAAATTGGATTTGTTACTAGACCCCAATAGTCCTGATTTACAAATTCAAATCAATCCAAAACTTAATCTCAAGGATAAGCAAGCCATTGGTATTTCACAAACTATAGAAACGCATATCAACACCAATTTTTTAGAGCCGCTTATCCAACAACTTGAAGACAATCGTGAGGAAATCAAAGCAGCAGGCCATCAAGACATCGATGCTAAGATTCGCTCATTAAAGCAACAACAAATGAAACTTTTAAATTCAATTCGAGCGACGACCAATCAAAATCCACTGGATTTTAATTTATTAAAGGGCAAAGTCATTGCGCCCATTGGTGACAATCAGCGGTCTTTTCAATTTGACTCCGCTTATGAACTAGAAAAGATAACCACATCCATTGCAGAAACGGTGCTAAAAGAAAATCATTCACTGCCTTTAGTTATCAGAGTAACCTCTCCAAGAGACCCCGAGTCTGCTCAACAACCTCCCGTTAAAGATTACGTGGATAAGATACTCTTGGGAGCAGCTAAAGCAGGCATCAGACCCGATCAGGTACAAATTTTTGTCGATGGTACACCGCAAGCGACAGACCAGAAAGGTCTTGGCAATGATGCACGCTATAATCAATTTGTTCAAACAGCAAAAGACGTCATGGAAACCAAAACTTCTTCGCAAACTTATACTGTACGCCCCTAGAACACCTAGGGGTCACTTGAACTTTTTCGGTGGCTCATGTAAAATTTGTACATTCAATAGGATAATCGCTTGTGTAGTGAACTGTTTTGCTGTCATCAGCCTACCTGATAGTTCAATGCCGTAATCTCTGTTTGTGGAACTTTATTCAAATGCAAAATTCAAAAATTGGATTCGTCAGTCTCGGCTGTCCCAAGGCTCTTGTTGATTCTGAAAGAATCATTACTCAACTGAAAGCGCAAGGCTATGAACTCGTCAATAGCTATGAAGATGCCAATGTCGTTATCATCAACACCTGTGGTTTTATTGAGTCTGCGATCGAAGAATCGATGCAGGCGATTCAAGAAGCCATGGCTATCAATGGCCGAGTCATCGTCACGGGCTGTTTGGGTGCAAAAGCCGATAAAATTAAGGCTGTTTGTCCTGATGTTCTCCATATCAGTGGTCCACATGCTTATGAAGAAGTCATTCAAGCAGTTCATCAACATGTCCCACCTCCACAAGATCCTTTTACACAATTAATTCCACCGCAAGGCATCAAATTAACACCAAGACATTATGCCTATTTAAAAATTTCTGAGGGTTGTAATCACCATTGCTCATTTTGCATTATTCCCTCAATGCGCGGCAAATTACAAAGTTATTCGATTGCGCAATTGTTAAGTGAAGCTCAAAAACTAAAAGAGGCTGGTGTCAAAGAGTTACTGATTATCTCTCAAGATACATCTGCTTATGGCGTTGATAAAAAGTACGAAGCTGTTGCTTGGAAAGACCAAACCATCGCCACTAAATTTTATGATTTGTGTAAGGCATTAAGTGAATTGAGAATATGGGTCAGACTTCATTATGTTTATCCTTACCCCCATGTCGATGATATCATTCCATTGATGAGTCAAAATGGTTTATTACCTTATATTGATATTCCATTACAACATGCAAGCCCAAGTGTTTTAAAGGCCATGCGTCGTCCTGCCAATCAGGAAAACACACTATTGCGCATCAAAAAATGGCGTGAAATTTGCCCAGAAATCACCATTCGCTCGACATTTATTGTCGGATTCCCAGGGGAAACCGAAGAAGATTTTGAAGAATTATTGGCATTTTTAAAAGAAGCGCAATTGGATAGAGTTGGTTGTTTTCAATACTCACCTGTGGAGGGCGCGACAGCTAATGATTTACCTAACCCTGTACCTGATGAAGTCAAACAGCAACGCTTTGAACGCTTTATGGAAGTTCAATCTGAAATTAGTTACCAAAAACTTCAACAAAAGATTGGTAAAACTATAGAAGTATTGATTGATGATATTCAAGCAGAGCAAATCATTGCCAGAAGCAGTGCAGATGCACCAGAAATTGATGGCTTGGTGTACCTACCTTTTCATCCAGAGGTCAAAGTCGGTGATATGCTGGAAGTCACTATCGTCGATAACGACCACTATGACTTATTCGCCGAATATTAAAAGCAAAAATTTGATAAGAGCTTGTGCAAGAAATCTCATTTACAGCAATTTGAGTTTCTGTTAAAAAATAGCATGAGCTTTCAAAATTATTTATTATGCTTCGTTTTCTTTTTCCGATTGCCCTATTTTTAAGTGCTTTTTTAGTTTTCATCATTCAACCCATGGTGGCTAAAGCTTTATTACCTTATTTTGGCGGGTCATCTGGTGTATGGACGGTCAATTCACTTTTTTTTAACAGTGAATTATTGTTGGGTTACTCCTACGCCACCTTATTAAGTTGGTTGCATCAAAGTAAACGCTGGCGCACCATTCATACCCTTTTAATATTATTAAGTTTAATCAGCATCCCGATTGTATTTTCTTTAAAATCCAATGCTCATGCGCCGGAATGGTCAATTATCAAAAATTTAACTATTCAACTGGGGTTACCAATACTTGTGTTATGCGCTACAGCCCCATTACTTCAATTTGCCTATAGCCAAACCCATGAAAAAAACGCAAAAGACCCTTACTTTTTGTATTCAGCATCCAATATGGGTAGTTTATTGGCCTTAATCATTTATCCTTTCCTGATTGAACCGCATTTTTATCTCACTGACCAATTTAATTTATGGAATGCCACCTACATCATTTTTATTTCATTACTAGGTGTCATTTTTTATTTCAATGGATTTTCTAGTGAAAAAAACCCCAAACATTTGGAAATTGAAACCCATCAACCATTCAAATGGTATCATCCTTTCTATTGGATGTTTTTAAGTTTTGTTCCCTGTAGTTTAATGCTTGGGGTGACTACTTTCATCACCACGGATGTTGTGTCAATCCCTTTGTTATGGCTCACACCACTTTTTTTATATTTGTTAACATTTATTCTAATTTTTCGTCAAAAACCACTCATATCACTCAGTTTTTTATCAAAAAATGCCCTTTATCTTTTAATCATTCCACTTCTTAGTATGATTAAACTAGTCAGTGCCATCCCCAGTCTGATTTTAATTTTATTACACCTGGCGAATTTTTTTGTGTTATCACTGCTTTGCCATCAAACTCTCTACCATCATCGCCCCAATCATTCACAATTAACTCTTTTTTACATGTCCCTAAGCTTTGGTGGTTTTTTAGCTGGCGTATTTAACGGTATATTCGCCACAAATTTCTTTAATGATAATTATGAATATTATATTGCCATGATTTTGGCTTTACTGGTCTTTCCAAAAGTCATCAAACAAAAAAAAGGATGGATTTACCATCTTGTGATTTTTGGATTATTGTTTTTGCTGTATTTTAAAGAATCTAATCTTGAACAATTGGGTTTTATCGTCATACTCTTTTGCATATTTGCTTTTCAAAAAACCAAATATAGTATGATTCTTTCATTGAGTTTATTATCAATATTTGGTTTTCAAACCCATCAATTTAAAAATGAAAAAGTACTTGGAGTACAAAGAAATTTCTATGGGACTAAAAAAATCATTGCGCTTGACAATGTACATGCCTTGATTAATCAATCAACCATTCATGGGCTTCAAGACATTAAAAACCCTTATCCCAATGGCGAAAATGCTTACTATGGTATCGTTGCACCTTTAATTCATGATATGAAAAATATATTTCATCCCTTCACCGCATCTATCATCGGCTTAGGTACTGGCAGCATGGTTTGTCAGTTTGATAAAGCCAATCACGTTCATGTGGTTGAAGTTGATAAACAAGTGATTGATATCGCCAAAAATTCTGATTTTTTCAGCTATTTAAAAAAATGTCCGGTAAAATTGAAAATTCATGAAATGGATGGCCGATTATTTTTAGAGTCTTTACCAGAGCAAAGCCAAGACTTGATTATCATCGATGCATTCAACTCTGATTCATTACCCACCCATTTGTTGTCTATGGAGGCTTTTAAAAGTTACCAAGAAAAACTCAATAAAAAAGGTGGACTTTTGATCAATATCAGCAATCGTCATCTTAATCTTCAACCCGTCATCAAAGCCAACGCATTGGCATTAAATTTTATGTTATTTTCTATTCAAGGAGATACTAAAAATTATCAATTTGCTTCTCATTGGTTGTTTTTGACAGAAAATCCCGATTGGATTAAAAATCTTCAGGGCTATCAATTTGATACTTCGAGTAAACCTTTACTTTGGACTGATAATTATTCGAGTATATTACCTATATTGCATTAGGAGTTTTTATGCGACACGTTTTAGTAGGATATGGCTATTGTGCAACCCATTTGTCGAGCCTATTGATTGAACATCAGCAAAAAGTCATGACACTATCTCGGGGTAAAAAGCCTACAACTCATCCGCTCATCGAACACGTCAGTATTGATGTACAACAAGAACCTGTCGCAATTGACGCGCAGGATGTCATCTATTATTTTATCCCTCCTAATAAAAACTATGAAAACGATGTGATTCTTGAAAAATTTTTAAATCATCTCACCAATATTCCTCAAAAAATTATTTATATTGGTTCAAGTGGGGTATATGGTCACCAATCTGATGAATGGGTCAATGAATTAACACCTTGTCATGTTGAAACTCTAAGACAAAGACAAAGAAAAAATGCCGAAGAACAACTTCAAATATTTAGTGAAAAACATCAGGTTCCATGTGCATTATTAAGAGTGGCGGGTATTTATGGACCAGCACGTATTCCTTTGGATTCAGTCCTCAGTCAACAACCTGTCATAATCACCTCTGAAGCACCATTGATGAATCATATTTATGTTAAAGATTTGGCAAAAATTCTTTTTTATTTAGGAAAAGATATCACCTACCATGGCATCCTCAATGTTGCTGATGGGACACCATCCCCAATGGGTAAGACCCAACAACTTTTAGCAGAGCTTATCAATTATCCCAAAGCACCCATGATTAGCTTTCAAGAAGCATGGCTTCATGCCTCAGAAATGAAAAAAGAATTCATGACACAAAGTAAAAAACTAGACATTAGTTTTCTTCAACAGATCTTAAAAAACAGCACCATCATGCTGACACCGATTGACCAAGCACTTCAAGAAATTTTGAAGGCTGATTGAACTTGTTTTTTGGACTACAGTGCTGTATGATTGCAGCGTTTATTGGGAATGCATACGGTTTTTTATCTGTATGCTCCATATGTTCGGGGCGTAGCGCAGCCTGGTAGCGCACTAGCATGGGGTGCTAGGGGTCGAAGGTTCAAATCCTTCCGTCCCGACCAACAATTAAACCCAATAAATCCTCATCTTCACAATCCCTTGCTAAAAAACTATTTTTGATTGATTATAAATAATTTTAACTCAATTTTAATGTGCTTTTTTTGTTTTGATGCATAAATCAAAGGAGTGGTTGTGCGAAACATATTTAAAGTTTTTTTATTAGCCAGTGTATTTTTATCTCAAAGCATCTATGCTGATTTTACCAATGGTGGCTTTGAGGACCCCTCTTACATCACAACCACCAATCCCAACGTAGGCATCCCTTCCTGGACCTCAACGGGTTATTTATTCACAGGTTATCGTGCCGGTTTAGTGCTTCCACCCAAAAGCCTAGATGATATTGTTTTAGTAAGCTCACCCAAAGCACCTTTTGGTATTACAGATATTTTTGATGGAGCCACACAAAGTCTGACCGATTATTTTTTAGTGGGTGCAACCCCTACATCCAATTTATATCTACCTGAGGTTGGAACACAAACAGCCATGATTAATCTTCGCTCTAAACATCTAACATAGGCTGTTTCAGGTGCCTCTGCCAAACCCAAATGGGC
>DHHZ01000027.1 GCA_002403515.1 Legionellales bacterium UBA4759
GAAATAATCGATTTTTCAAGAGTTCAAAAGATTTTAAGGAAGCAATAAACAGATTCTTTGATGATATTTTACCTGACATTGGGCATCAGTTAGATGACAGAATTAATGACAACTTCGAATTGCTGAAATCATAGCATTTTCAAGTTTATTGGGTATAAACCAGCATCACCCTCTAAAATATAGTTTTGATATAATCAACCAAATTATGAAATCCCATCCGAATATCAAAGATGATGCTCTCTTTGCATTGTTTTTAGAAGAAATAAAAGAACACCAGCTATTAGCAAATTTTGATGTACTCCTTGACAATTGTACAAGTGATAAAAGACTTACGGCCTTGATGAGTAAATTGGAGAAATTTGAGGTGAACCCTGATTTACAAGCAAAAGTCATAACTAGCCGATATTTTTCTCACCTTGAATCCACTAAAAAATTAGAATTTGTAATGAGAGCACCCGATAGTTCTCACTTTGAAGTTTTATCAGATACTTTGGGTTCTTTGAGTTATGAAGAATTAAAAGACGCTTCTTCTTTGTTGCCTCAATATGATCAATGGAAACAATTGTTTGAAAAGGCTGATAATTTAAATAAAGCCAAGCATGTCGATGCAGGAAAGGATATTTTATGTATTTTATTTAAAATGCATTCTCAACAAAAATGTAACAAACTCGATGATGAAACATTCAAATCGTTTATGGCTTAACATACTGCCATCCAACAGCATCGTGGCTTCAAATATATTTGGGATATAATTGTTGGATTATTTAGGAAAAAACCTGATTCTTTGCAAAAACCATCATTTTTTAAAACGAAATCAGAAGAAATGGTCGAATCACTCAAAGAAAATATTGCTCCTACACCAAAAACAAAATGATGTCGATAATTCTTTCCATGACTAATGTGCGCATATTATAATCTAAGAATATTTTTTTTTATATCTCCAAGTTTTTCGATGATTAAATCTATTTGTTTGATTTTATGTCTTATTGTTCTATCGGCTTGCGTGAATCCCGATATATTGGGGCAGGATGTAAAAATTGGTGGAAGCTATAAGTTCTAGAAACGATAATTTTTCTTTTCAATCAAATCTATCCGACTAAACTCTACAATCTCCTGATTGGCAATGCATTGCCAAGTTTGTTGGTTAAACACGTATTGTTGCTCAATGGGTTTAAAGATATCTGGTGAAAATGCTGCGAAATTTTTTAAACCCTCGGCGCATCGAGCTGAAGAAAATGTAAACGCATTGATACCTGCTTTTCGCATTTCAGAACCCAGTTGCTGACTCCATTGATAGTCATTCGGATTAGAAATTTCATTTTTATATTGTTCAAAAGGAGCTTTTGTTAAATCAATCGCAACTTTGGATTGTATATACACCTTGAAAGCTGTATGTGTTGTTTCAATGTAACTTAATTGTGCTGTGGTATCTAAATGAAATTTTTTTAGGTAATAGGCAACCTCTGCCAGCGCAGTCTTTAATTCTAGAGAGCCATACCAAATGGATGGTTCAAATCGTGTACCAAATCGCGAACCATATTGAAGAGGGGGATACCGAAATGGTGTGTAGATTAAATAATTTTTTTCCGAAAAATAAGAGGGCTTTGATTTTTCAATCAGATTTTCTAAAATTTCATGTTCATCACGATTATCTACCAAGTCTCTGGCGCTTAAAATATGCTGAGCCTCAACCACCCGCCAAGGTTTCAGATTCATTGCTTTGATATGGTGAAAACCAGAACAACTTTGCCAAATATTCAAAGTTTGCCTCGCATGGCATCTAAATATTGGGCGACTTCAACAAGGCCTGAAATTGATTTCATATGGGAAAGTGGGGTTTTAAGTTGAAATGCATGATTAGGCGCATGGAGCCATAACTGTGCTTTTTCATGATGATTGCCAACAAGTGCATTGAGACTTCGATAAATACGCAATAATAACAAAGCCAACTCACCTTCTTTATTTTGGGGTGAAAGGAATTTTTTACCTTGATGCAGTCTTGAAATGGTTGCTTCGCTCATGCCTAGGGTTTCGCTTAAGTCTTTGCCATTGAGTTGTAAAAACTCAGCCATTCTTAAAATTGCTTTGGTCAGTACCACTTCTTCCTCATGCGTACGCTTTTCACTGTGTTGTTTTAAATTCATGGCAACCCCTTATTTCATATTAAATATTATAGCAAAAATATTTCAAATGCAATAACGGGGGCGGTATTACTTTTGACATGAGGGGCAGAAAAAGCTACTTCTTTGCCCTATACGGAGTTGTTGAATGGGCTGATTACAATTGAAACATGCCAATCTTTCACGTTGATAGACTTTGAGCTTTTGCGCAAAATAGCCTGGTTTTCCTTCACTATTCATGTAATCAGAAATACTAGTTCCACCTTGTAAAATTGCTTCTTTTAAGATTTTTTTGATGGCCGTGGTAAGAGCGAGTGACTCTTCTGAGCTTATACGTTTTGCTTGTCTTAGGGGATGAATTTTTGCTAAAAACAAAGCTTCGCTGGCATAAATATTGCCAACCCCAACAACTGTTGCTTGATTCATGATGTGAGTTTTGATGGGAATTTGTTTGTTGTTGCAAGTTTTTAATAAATGTTTGTCATTGAATTCGTTAGACAGAGGTTCTGGCCCTAATTTTTGAAATAGTTTGAAATGCTCAATAGGTTCTTCGGTGTAAAGGAATGCACCAAATCGTCTGGGGTCATTGTAGCGGAGTATCTTGCCATTTTCTAAAATAATATCGATATGATCATGTTTGGCAGGCAATAAGCTTTCATTGAGTACTCTAAGATGTCCTGACATTCCCAAATGAATAATTAAGTGACCAAGATCTAGTTCTATAATGATGTATTTAGCTCTTCTGGATATGGCTATAATTTTTTTGTTGTAGAGCTTTTCTTTCAAATCAATAGGAATATCCCAACGCAATTTTGGTGTTCTTACGATAACATCTTCAATAAGTTGTTCTTGAAGGTGTGGAGCAATACCGTCACAGGTGGTTTGTACTTCAGGTAATTCAGGCATAAAAGAGGCTCATTTTTTATTGATTTTGCAAGCATATCAAGAGATGATAGAGAATCAAGAATTTTAATTTTTTTTGGATAATTAATTATGCAAAATCTGACATCTTGTTCTTTTTTAGCTACCAATCAATTGCAAGGCACTCTAAAAGATTATTTAGGACATTGGCTTATTCTTTATTTTTATCCCAAAGACTCAACCCCAGGTTGTACGCAAGAAGGGCGTGATTTTCGTGATATGCATACTCAATTTGAAAGTTTGGGTGCAAAAATATTTGGGATATCACGCGATAGCTTAAAATCTCATGAAAATTTTAAATCAAAAGAAAGTTTTCCGTTTGAGTTGATTAGTGATAGTTCTGAGGATTTATGTAAAACCTTTGATGTCATTAAAGAAAAGAATATGTATGGCAAAAAAGTCATGGGGATTGAAAGAAGCACATTTATTATCAATCCAAAAGGTGAAATTGCCCATGCTTGGCGTGGCGTTAAAGTGCCTGATCATGTTCAAGAAGTTTTTGAACAATTGAAACAATTACAAAGAGAATATCATTAATGAATATTAATCCCATTTACCTGGGTGTCAATATTGACCATATTGCCACAATTCGACAAGCTCGAGGTACCACACGTTATCCTGATCCTGTGCAAGCAGCCATGGTTGCTGAAGAGGCCGGGGCTGATGGCATTACTTTACATTTAAGAGAAGATAGAAGACATATCCAAGTTCGCGATGTGCGTTTGATTAAAGATGTGATGTTAACCCGCATGAATTTTGAAATGGCGGTGACAGAAGAAATGATTTCTTTTGCTGAAGAAATCCGTCCTGAGCATGTGTGTTTGGTGCCAGAAAAACGCAATGAAGTCACAACCGAAGGTGGGCTTAGTGTTATTGGTCATGAAGACAAATTAGGCCCTGCAATTAAAAAACTTCAAGAAATGGGTTCAGAAGTTTCGATTTTTATTGACCCAGATTGCGCTCAGATCGAAGCTGCATTTGATTTAGGGGCAACCACCATTGAAATACATACTGGTGCTTATGCCGATGCCAATCATCAAGCGCTTGCTTATCAAGAGTTAATGCGAATTGAAAAAGCCGCATATTTTGCCCATGATTTGGGTTTGAAAGTCAACGCGGGCCATGGTTTAAGTTACCAAAACGTTAAACCTATTGCCAATATTGAGATATTGCATGAGTTAAATATTGGTCACGCGATTGTTGCCAGAGCCTTTTTTACCGGCCTAAAGCAGGCAGTTATTGATATGAAACAATTGATGCTAGAGGCTAGAAATTCGGCTAGAACTTGATGTAAATTCAAAACGCTCAACTGGACTCCATGCCAGCATATGTTCTACTAATGGGAAATATATGCTGGACTCAGTCAACCTCAGATCAAGTTTAAGCATAACGCCTAAGGCATAAATATCTGATTTCTTGGAAATCTTTGCTCGCCAATTCTTGCTTAAAAGATGCTTGTCTATTAA
>DHHZ01000064.1 GCA_002403515.1 Legionellales bacterium UBA4759
ACAGTGACCGCCAAATTGCAAAAAAATATTTTAAAAAGCGGTGAGAGATTGGTCACGGTTCACAAAGATGGTAAAGAGGCCATATCTCATGTGCATTTGGAACAAAATGGCCCTGAGTTTTGTTGGTTAAAAGTCTTTATCGAAACAGGCCGCACCCATCAAATTAGAGTTCATTGTTCATATTTGGGTCACGCAGTATTGGGTGATAGCAAATATGGTAAAAGCCCAATACATCAAAAAATGCCTCGGTTATTTTTGCATGCGCAAAAAATTAAATTTGAGTATCAGGGGGAAATTAAAACATTTATAGCACCATTAGATGAACTGTTTCAGAAAAAAATAAATGAACTGGCAGTTTTGTAAAAATTTTAGGCGCTATATTCATTTACGGAAAAATCAGTTATATTGATTTAAACATGCTAAATCATTACATGGAGAGCATAACGTGAGTTATCCATACCAATTGGTTGTCTTTGACTGGGAAGGAACCATTGCAGATCCCTTGGGTGCTTTGGTTAATTATTTATGGCAAGAAGTCAATCAACAAGGATGGGCCGCGTTTTCTCAAAGTCAGGTTAGACATCAATTATTGCAAGGCGTGCCTAAAGCGGTGAAAGAATTATTTCCTGGTTTTTCCGAACAACAATTGCATGCAACAGTTGAGCGCGCTGAACGCATGGTTTCACAAGAAAGACATAAAGTATTTTTATTTGCTGGTGTAAAACTCTTATTACAACAATTAAAGTTAGTCAATATCGATTGCGCGCTCGCAAGTAACAAAGGACAACTGTCTCTTGAAAACGCGCTACGTGCTAGTGAACTTGATGCTTATTTTAGAGTTTATCGATGCGCAGGCCAATTGCCACCCAAACCACATCCTGCCATGTTGCAAGAGATTTTGGATTTATTTCATGTCAAAGCAGAAAATGCTGTGATGATTGGTGATTCATTTGCCGATATCGAGATGGCTCGAAGTCTCAATGTTGATGCCATTGCGGTAGATTGGTATGCCAGTGGTGTTTGGCATCCTGATAGAATGGGAGCTAAGGCTGTTGTAAGTACTATTGAACAACTATCAGCATTGCTTGGTGTTCAAGTGTCGTCTTCAGGAGAGAAAGTTGAGCAAGGTGTATAGTTTACCAAATATTTTGACATTTAGTCGTATATTGTTAATTCCGATTTTAATCATTGTTTTTTACTTACCTTGGGAAGGCGCTCATTTGCTTGCCACTGGCATATTTATTATTGCAAGTCTAACCGATTGGTTGGATGGTTATTTGGCAAGAAAATGGAAACAAACCACATTACTGGGGGCATTTTTAGATCCAGTTGCCGATAAAGTCTTGGTCGCAACTTGTTTATTACTTTTGGTTGGAGCAAAAGAAATTAATTATATCACTTTGCCTGCAATCGTGATTGTTGGTCGAGAAATTGTAATCTCTGCTTTACGTGAGTGGATGGCCGAATGGGGTAAACGAGCCAGTGTTGCAGTAGGTTGGCTTGGTAAAATTAAAACCACGCTACAAATGATTGCCATTATTCTTTTATTGGCATTTCATCCTGAGAATACCTGGTTAGGTTCCTTAGGGGTAATTATGTTATACGTTGCAGCCATGATGACCATTTGGTCTATGGTGGTTTATATTCAAATTGCTTATCAAGAAATGATTAAATAGCTTGGCAATTTCTGTTTGGGTTGCAATGATGTTGATGATGAGTTCTTGGTTTATTGGGCCTATCCAGTTCATAAGTAAGGCGAACAAATCCGCCTGAATTTAAAGATTGATAATTTCTCTGATAAGTATCATGTCCATACCACGCTTGGATATAAAAACTATCAAAATAAAACCCAACCAAGGCACCAAGTGAGAATTGTTTTTGAATAATTGGAAAATTTAAATCTGTTGTATAATAACCCACAGGACCAAATTCGATATTGTTGACAATCTTGGTGGCTGTAAGCGATAAATTTAAAAAATTTGGATTGGTTTGAGATTTGTTATCAAAATTGGGTTTATCATAGCCTTCAGGCCCTGGAAACCCTAGAAATAAGGTGGCTGATAAGTCGTGGTCTTTAGGGTCATAATGACTGACAGCAAATGTCTCGATAAAAGTCCATGCATTATATCCGTCCGGCGCGCTGTTCCATGGCACAAAACCACCTACCGAGTTTGAAAAGCTGAATCCATAGGGCAAATCCCAAGCAATGCCTGCTAACCCAAAAGGATTGTAAATGCCAGCATGCCAATTTGGGGTTTCAGGGCCTCTTTCAAAAACTATCGAGGGTAAAACCGCATGAATTTGAAATTGACCATTTAAAAAGTTACCCGGTTTATTGTAAATAAAAGTTGATAAATTAGAGTAGGTATTTTTTGAAAGTGAGCCATTTGCACCTGATGGATGCGAAATAATACTATTGATGTTCATATACTCTAAGCCGGGTTCATGTTTAGCGCCAAATGGATAACCAATGGATACGCCTCTCTCAACCAAAGATGAAGCAAAGCATCCAGGAATAAATAATAGATTTAAAAAACACTTTTTCAGCACGGTCATGACTTTTTAAACTCGGTAAAAAATTAGTATATCTTTAAAATTTGTCGATATGCAAACACAATCAAAATACCTCCCATAATCAACAACTTTGTTTAAATTTATAACTCATTTTTCAATGTTTGATAGTTTATATAAAAAAACTAAAAAAATTTTAAAAAAAATTAAATTTATTGTTGACATGATCCAGGAATCTTGTAAAATGCAAAACACAAAGGCGATGCGGGAATAGCTCAGTGGTAGAGCACAACCTTGCCAAGGTTGGGGTCGCGAGTTCGAGCCTCGTTTCCCGCTCCAGTTCAAGGCGACAAAAAAGCAGTCGCTTTTTTTTTGCGGCTGGGTGGCAGAGTGGTTATGCAGCGGCCTGCAAAGCCGTGGACGCCGGTTCGATTCCGGCCTCAGCCTTCAGACTTT